>JAYUJX010000331.1:0-1498 GCA_043764955.1 Polaromonas sp. | reverse complement strand
TGCACAGCGTCACCTGCAAAGGTGGCCAACAACTGGCCTTTTTTGACCGAATCACCCACGTTGACCAAGACCTGCGTCAAACGCAAACCGCTGGCTTCCGCACCAATGCTGGCTTCTTGCCACGCGGCGACATTGCCGTTTGCGGCTAATTTGAGCGCGAGGCTGCCATTGCTGGGCTGCACCGCTGTCACGGTTAACGCGGCTTTAACGACTGCTGGCGCGGCATCAGTTTTGCCTGCTTTGTCGGTTTTTTCAGATTTGGCTGCCGCATCAGATTTGGCAGCGTCTGCAGACTTTGTTGTTTCAGATTTTGCGGTTTCTGACTTATCTGAGCAGGCCACGCCGCCCAGTGCGATGGCGATAGCCGCAACGACGGCGAGTAGTTTGGGGTGTGAAGTGTGCGTGTTGTTCATGATTTTTAGGTTTCTTGTGACGTTTATTTGCTGATTTCTGTTGAATGCTTTACGCGATTTACATGGTTTTAGCCGATGGCGTCCAACCGCCGCCCACCGCACGATACAAGGCCACCCAAGCGGCGCTGCGCTCGCGCTCTAAATTGAGCAAGGCAGTTTTGGCCGCCAATGCGGTTCTGCGGGTGTCTTCCAAATCGCTCAAACTCCCCAAACCGCTTTTGAACCGCGCTTCTGAGGCCACGAACGCTGCACCGTAGCCTTCGGTGGCAATGGCGGCGTCTTGCAAACGGTCAGCCGCACTTTGCACGCTGAGCAAAGCTTCTTCCACCTCGCGCACCGCGCCGCGCACTTTGGCTTTGTAATTGGCGCTGGCGGCTTCGTAGTTAGCATTGGCCAAATCGACGGCTGCGCTGCTACGGCCGCCATCCAAAATAGGCAGTGTTACTGAAACGGGGCCAATGGACCAGGTTGCGCCGTTGACGCTCACGCCGCCAGAGCTGATGCCCTGCAAGCCGAGCGAGCCACTCAACCCCAGACGCGGGTATTTGGCTGCCTGGGCGCTGCCCACGTCACCACTGGCAGCGGCAACCTCTTGCTGGGCGGCAAAGACGTCTGGACGCTGTGCCAACAACTGCGCTGGCAATGCCGGTATAGCTACGTTATTAATAGCTGTTGAGGCAATAGATACAACGATCATGGTCGTATTTGATGTGATTTTTTGCCTTATTTCTGGCTCTGTGAACGTGGTTAACGCTACCAAAGCCTTGACTTGCATGTCGCACTGAGTACGCTGCATGGTCAGCATGCTTTGGCTTTGTGCGTTACTCGCGCGGGCTAATGCCGCGTTGGCGGGGGCGGTGAAACCGGCTTTGGCGAGCAAACCTGTCAAACGCGATGTTTCGGTGCGTGACGTGACATCGTCTTTCGCGACATCGACCAACTGTTCGCAGGTACGCAGGTTCAAATAGGTGTTCGCGACCTCTGCCGCCACTGAAACCCGCGCTTCGTGCCAACCGGCTTGGCTGCCGGCTAAACGCGCTTGAGCGGCGTCTTGAGCGGCGCGGTTGCCACCCCACAAATCGATT
>JAYUJX010000330.1:0-1499 GCA_043764955.1 Polaromonas sp. | reverse complement strand
CCAGGTCGGAAATCGTGCCGGTGAAGCCTTTGACCGAGTCGCGAATCGCCTCGACCTCTTTGATAACCGAGTCTTCACTGCGGCTTTGGATGATGCGGCCTTCATGCTCGGTGATGGAGCAAAACGTGCAGCCGCCAAAGCAGCCGCGCATGATGTTGACACTGAAACGAATCATCTCCCATGCGGGGATTTTGGTGCTGTGGTCGTGGCTGCCATTGGCGTCTGCGTAGCTTGGGTGCGGGCTGCGGGCATAGCCTAAATCGAACACCAAATCCATCTCGGCCGTGGTCAGCGGGATCGGCGGTGGGTTGATCCACACGTCTTTCGCAGTGGTGCCTTCGCCGTGGGCTTGCACCAAAGCGCGGGCGTTGCCGGGGTTGGTCTCCAAGTGCAGTACGCGGTTGGCGTGGGCGTAAAGCACGGCATCAGATTTGACTTTCTCAAAAGAGGGCAGGCGGATGACGGTTTTGTCACGCGCCGTTTTGACCATGTTGTTTTTGTGGGTCAGGGCGGGATTTGGCACAAATCGCAGGGGTTTGATGGTCGAACCCATATCCGCAAGGTTGGGTGCTATACCCGTTCGGATTGAGGAAATTTCCGTTCGGGCTGAGCCTGTCGAAGCCTTCACAAACCCTTCGACAAGCTCAGGGCGAACGGAGTTGGTGTCTACTCGAATGGAATTTTCCTCCTGAACACAAGCTCCACCTTGTTCGCGAGCAAGATCAGCGCTCATCATGTAAGGGTTGACCAACTGGTCAACGCGGCCCACTTCGTCCACGCTGGTGGAGTCGATTTCAAACCAGCCTTCAGGGTTGTTGCGCTGCACAAACGCCGTGCCGCGCACGTCGGTGATCGACGCAATCGGTTCTTTGGCGGCTAGCCGGTGGGCGATTTCTACAATCGCGCGTTCGGCGTTGCCGTACAGCAGCAGGTCGGACTTGGCGTCCACCACCACGGAGCGACGCACTTTGTCGCTCCAGTAATCGTAATGCGCGATGCGGCGCAGCGAGCCTTCGATACCGCCTAAAACGATGGGCACGTCGTTCCATGCCTCGCGGCAGCGCTGGCTATAGACAATCGCGGCGCGGTCGGGGCGTTTGCCACCGATGTCGCCGGGGGTGTAGGCGTCGTCGCTGCGGATTTTGCGGTCAGCCGTGTAGCGGTTGATCATCGAGTCCATGTTGCCCGCCGTCACGCCAAAGAACAAATTGGGTTTGCCCAACGCCTTGAAGGGCTCGGCGCTTTGCCAGTCGGGCTGCGCGATGATGCCGACGCGGAAACCCTGGTTTTCCAGCATGCGGCCAATCACGGCCATGCCAAAGCTGGGGTGGTCGACGTAGGCGTCGCCGGTCACCAAAATGATGTCGCAGCTGTCCCAGCCCAAAGCCGTCATCTCGGCGCGGCTCATCGGCAAAAACTTGGCCGTGCCAAAGCGGGCCGCCCAGTGCTTTTTGTAGCTGTTGAGCGGCTTGGCGGCGCGAGCGAAGAGGGAGACGTCG
>JAYUJX010000329.1:0-1507 GCA_043764955.1 Polaromonas sp. | reverse complement strand
CCCGTGCTGATGCTGGTGCACGCAAAACGGCTGAAAACAATGGCGTTGATATTCGTTACTACGACATTATTTACGCTGCGGTTGATGATCTCAAAGCCGCATTGTCTGGCATGTTGACGCCTGATAAAGTTGAAGAGGTCATTGGTACAGCCGAGATTCGTCAAGTCTTCCGCGCCAGCAAAGTGGGTGCGATTGCGGGTTGTATGGTTACCTCGGGTGTGGTCAAACGTGTCGCTAAATTGCGCTTGTTGCGCAATAATGTGGTCATCTTTACCGGCGAGCTGGAATCGCTCAAGCGTTTCAAAGATGATGCAAAAGAAGTTCGCGAAGGCTTCGATTGCGGCTTGAACATCAAGGGTTACAACGACATTCAAGAAGGCGATTTCTTGGAATTCTTTGAAATTCGCGAAGTAGCGCGTGAATTGACTTAAACCTCATGGCTGTTAAAAAATCAAAAACTCCGAATCGCAGCTTCAAAGTTGCAGATCAGATCCAGCGTGATCTGACGGAGTTGATCGCGCGCGAGTTGAAAGACCCACGCGTCGGTATGGTGACTATTCAAGCCGTTGAAGTCACACCAGATTACGCACATGCAAAAATATTTTTTAGTGTGCTGATTGGTGACAAAAACGAATGTGAGATTGCTTTGAACCAAGCTGCAGGCTTTTTGCGGAACGGGCTTTTCAAACGCTTGCACATTCATACCGTGCCAACTTTGCATTTTCTATTTGATAGAACAACTGAAAAAGCGGCAGATATGAATGCGTTGATTGCACGTGCAGTAGCGACGCAAGTCAAAGAAGACTGATGTGAGTATTGAGAAAAAGAAAGTAAGAACTGGCGAACGAATTAAAAGAAGGCCTGTTCATGGTGTTTTGCTATTAGATAAGCCGATAGGTTTAAGTAGTAATGATGCATTGCAAAAAGTTAAGTGGTTGCTCAGAGCAGAAAAAGCAGGGCATACGGGAACATTAGATCCGCTTGCGACAGGTTTGTTGCCGCTGTGCTTTGGTGCTGCGACAAAGTTTAGTCAGCTGCACTTGGATGCAGACAAGCGGTATGAAGCCATAGCTGCGTTGGGCGTTAAAACGACAACGGGTGATGCAGAAGGCGATGTGTTAGAGCGACGTGATGTGAATGTGAGCGAAGCATTGTTGCAATCTGTTTTGCAGCAATTCAAAGGCGAGATTGCACAAATTCCGCCTATGCACAGTGCGCTGAAGAAAGATGGTAAAGCCTTGTATGAGTATGCAAGGGCGGGTATTGAAGTTGAGAGAGTGGCTAGGCAGGTTGTAATACATGATCTAGCCGGCGAATTTATTGCTGATGCAGCTATAAAATTGATAGTGAATTGCAGCAAAGGAACGTACATACGAACCTTGGGCGAGGATATCGGAGAAAAGCTGGGTTGTGGCGCGCATCTGAGTAGCCTGCGTCGAATGGGTACAGGTGGTTTTGATGTGAGTCAGTGCGTGACATTAGAAGCGCTGGAAGCGATGATAGAGGA
>JAYUJX010000328.1:0-5395 GCA_043764955.1 Polaromonas sp. | reverse complement strand
ATAATAGATGCAAAATTGACCACCTGCACTTGGACGCGGTATATCTTCTACCCAACCAATGTAACCACTTGGAAATTTTGTACTACACGCTTCTGCAAGTGAGTTGTAATAATTTGGCCACGAAAAATTCCCGCCCCCGGTATGGTAGGAAAAGCGATATTTATAAGTACAATTTTTTGTAGCCGATATTGACGAATTTGCAAAAAAAATAAACAAAAACACACAAAGTAATTTAAAGATTACTTTACTGAGGGCTGAGGGCTGAGGACTGAATTTTGCGACACATGATGCTCCTTTAAATTCAGTAAATTTTAAGTCTATTGACAACTATTTTTTATCTGAATCAAGTGGATTGTCGTGTTTTAGTGACAGATAAGCCCCATTTTTTGGGAAGTTGTGACTTTAAAGCCAACTGCAGATGCAATTTTTCATGTCTGTTTAGGTGTTGTGTATGTATTTAGTTCTCAAACCAAAGTTTCCAAACGTACTTGATCAGCTGTGGTTTCGCGTTGGCGAATCACATGCGCCTTGTCACCATCAACCAGTACCTCAGCCGCACGGCCACGGGTGTTGTAGTTGCTGGCCATGCTCATGCAGTAAGCGCCGGCGGACAAAACGGCGAGCAGATCGCCCTGCTTGACGTTCAAAGTGCGGTCGCGACCAATCCAGTCGCCGCTTTCGCAAACGGGGCCTACAACATCATAAATTGTATCATTTAAAGCACTATTTAGCCCTTTAGCCATTGTATTCTCTGCCTGAGCAGCTATATTAATAATAGCATGGTAGGCTTGATACATGGCAGGGCGGGGCAGGTCATTCATCGCCGCGTCAATGATGCAGAAGTTTTTTTGTTCACCTGGCTTTAAATACAGCACTTCGGTGACGCAGATGCCCGCATTGCCCACGAGTGAGCGACCAGGCTCAATCATCAGCTGACGCTGCCCAAAGCCGCGTTCGTCCAATTTGGCGAGTAATTTGTGCCACAAATCGTCTGCAGCAGGCGGTGTTTCTCCGTTGTAGTTGATGCCCAAGCCGCCACCAAAATCGAGGTGATGGATAGGAATACCCGCCGCTTCAATGCTTTCAACCAAGTCCAACATGCGGTCTACAGCGTCTAAATACGGGCTTTCCATCACGATTTGCGAGCCAATATGGCAGTCAATACCGACGACCTTCAAGCCTGGCAGAGCCGCAGCACGCTGGTAAGTCACCACGGTGCGATCATGCGCCACGCCGAATTTACTCCCTTTGAGACCTGTTGAGATGTAAGGGTGGGTTTGTGGGTCAACGTTGGGGTTGACGCGCAGGCTGACGTTGGCTGTTTTGCCAATAGAGACGGCAACGCCGCTCAAAACCTCTAGCTCGGCTTCGCTTTCCACGTTGAAGCAGCCTACGCCGGCTTGCAGCGCCTTGGTCATCTCTGCACGGGTTTTGCCCACGCCTGAGAAGATGACCCAAGCTGGGTTGCCACCAGCGGCGATGACACGGTCTAGCTCGCCCCCCGAAACAATGTCAAAACCACAACCCGCTTGGGCGAAAACTTGCAGCACGCCCAGCGAAGAGTTGGCCTTCATGGCGTAGTGCACACGCGCCTTTCGACCAGCAAAACCGCGTTGGTAAGCACTCAGAGCATCCAACATGGAAGCTTTGGAGTAAACAAATAGAGGCGTGCTGTGTTGGGCTGCTAAATCTGCAACACGTTGATTTTCAACAAATAAAGCGCTGTTTTTATACGCAATGTGGGGGTGACCAGGTAGGAATTCGTGAGGCATGTTTATTTGGCAGGAGCAGAATTGATGCTGCTTGCGGGCTGAGTGGCGCTGGTGGGTGCGGTGCTTGCGGCGGGTTTGGTCAGCGTATCAACAATTGTGCTGCGCTGTGCTGCTTCAGGTGCTGTTGGGATGTACAACGATCCACGTTGACCGCAAGCTGCCAATAGGCTTAAAAATGCACAAGCTACGATTGCTTTGTAGCACATGGCGCTTGTAATCTTGTTACCATGTCTAGCGTGATTATTTTTCATGATTTAACATCTTTCTCTTCCATTTAAGTAGCATTGTAATGACTGACCTTGAATTTTTAGACCAAGCCGAAAGCGCCCTTAAAGCGATTGAGGCTTGCTGTGACCGCATCAACGATGCTGGCGAAGCTGACATCGACAACCAGCGCACAGGCGGCATGATCACACTGAGCTTCGAAAACAAGAGCCAAATTGTCGTGAATTTACAGAAACCACTGCAAGAGATTTGGCTAGCGGCCAAACGCGGCGGTTTCCACTATAAGTTTGTCAATGCTCAGTGGCAGGACACCAAAAGTCAAGCAGAGCTGTTTGCTCATTTGTCCATTTGCGCGAGCGAGCAAGCACAAACTGACTTAGTTTTTAAACAAATCTAGTATCGAGCTTTTCTCTTCAGCGCTTGCGGGTTTCGCTTCTCCAGGGCTCAGGTTCAGCAGTTCATCTTGTTCCTTCTTAGGCAGTCCCCACGAGTCACCTAGTCCTAGGCTACGCACGCCCCCACCAGCAAATTCGGTGTAAGCCCAGTCGCCACCGGCCTTGGTCAGCCCTTCGGGTGGTGTCAATGTTGCAATGGGCACGCCTTGTAAAACCTGTTGCATAAAGTTAATCCAAATTGGTAAGCTCAGTCCACCGCCAGTTTCAGCGCTACTGCTGCCGAGTGGCTTCGGGTTATCGTAGCCCATCCAAACCACTGCGGTCAGAGTAGGGTGAAAGCCTGCAAACCATGCATCAATGGCGTCATTGGTCGTGCCCGTTTTTCCATAAATATCAGAGCGACCCAGCACGCGTTTGGCGCTGGCAGCCGTGCCTGCAGTGGTCACTTCTTGCAGCAAACTGTTCATCACGAAAGCGTTGCGTGCATCAATCACGCGCATGGATTCGTCCAATACCGGTGGCTTAGTTTGAACGATGAGAGCGCCTTTGTAGTCGGTTATTTTGCTGATCAAATAAGGATTGACGCGATAGCCGCCGTTGGCAAATACGGAATACGCAGTTGCCATTTGCATCGGCGTTGTAGAACCAGCGCCTAAAGCCATAGTGAGGTAAGGTGGATGGCGTTCTGCCTCAAAACCAAACTTGGTGATCCAGTCTTGTGTGTTTTGGGTGCCAACTTCTTTCAAAATACGAATGGAAACCATGTTTTTTGATTTCGCCAAACCGGTGCGCATCGTCATGGGACCGTCGAATTTTCCATCAAAATTTTTAGGTTCCCATGGCTGACCACCAGTGACGGAGGCATCAAAGAACAAAGGCGCATCGTTGATAACCGTAGATGGTGACAAACCTTTTTCTAGCGAGGCTGAGTAAACGAAAGGCTTAAAGCTAGAGCCAGGTTGACGCCAAGCTTGTGTCGCATGGTTAAATTTATTCTTATCAAAATCAAAGCCACCGACCAAGGCTTTGATCGCGCCGTCTCTTGGATCCAACGCAACAAAAGCGCTCTCAACCTCCGGTAACTGAGCAATCTCCCATGTATTTTTAGGCGTTTTAATGACGCGAATTAACGCCCCACGCCGGAATTTGATATTGGCGGGTGCCTTGTCTGACAATGCAAATTGCGCTGCTTTTAGGCCATCGCCAGAAATTTCAATCGTTTCCTCATTTTGCCGAATAGCAGTTATTTTTTTAGGCGTAACGGCTATGACAACGGCAGATTTCAAATCATCGTTGTCGGGGTGCTCAGACAGTGCTACGTCTATTTCATCATCAACATCCTCTTGCTTTTTCGGCAAGTCAATGAAAACTTCGGGACCCCTGTAGGCGTGGCGTTTTTCAAAGTCCAAAACGCCTTTGCGCAAGGCACGATAGGCTGCGTTTTGGTCAGAAGCTTTGAGTGTGGTGTAAACGTTCAATCCCCGTGTATAGGTTTCAGTGCCATACTGTGCGAAAACGAGTTGGCGTACGGTTTCGGCCACAAACTCTGCATGAACTTTGTCAACTTCGTTGGCTATCTTTAATTTCAAAGTCTCTTTGCTGGCAGCATCCGCTTGTGCTTTGGTGATGAAATCGTTCTCGAGCATGCGTTCAATAATGTAGAGCTGGCGAGTCCGCGCACGGTCTGGGTTGACGATGGGGTTGAAGGCTGAAGGTGCTTTGGGTAGCCCAGCCAGCATCGCAGCCTCGGCAATCGTGATGTTTTTAAGCGGTTTGCCAAAATAAACTTCAGAAGCCATGGCAAAACCATAAGCGCGCTGCCCCAAAAAGATTTGATTCATGTAAATTTCTAGAATCTGGTCTTTGGAGAGCAAGCTCTCCAGTTTGAATGTTAATAAAATTTCATATATCTTGCGGGTATAGGCTTTCTCAGATGACAAGTAGACATTTTTGGCAACCTGCATGGTGATGGTTGATGCGCCTTGGCTTTTGGCTTGCCCCAAATTGGCAATGGCCGCGCGCAATACACTTTTGTAATTGATGCCGCCATGTTCATAAAAATGGGCGTCTTCAATAGCCAATACAGCATCTTTCATGACTTTGGGGATTTGCGATATGGGTGTCAGATTGCGCAGTTCTTCGCCAAACTCACCAAGCAAAACGCCCTCTGCGGAAAAAATGCGTAAAGGCAGCTTGGGTCGATAATCGAGTAAATCCGAAACATCAGGCAGCTTGGGGTAAGCCACAGCTAATGCCACAGCGACAACCAGCAATATGGATGCAATTGCTGCCGCAAAAATGCTGGAAGTCCAAAAAATAACTTTTTTGAACCAGCTAGAAGCCGATAATTTGTTGACGCGATCCGTGTTATCCACGTTTTCGTTAGAGTTAGACGACATTTTGTTCTGCAAAAAAGGCATAAATGTTTAATTTAAAAAAGGCGTTTTGGCGCAACCGAACAGACATTAAAACAAGTAAACGGATTATCCGCGACAACTGATGTACCTATTTCTGCCTATACTTCAACAAAATTACGTAAGTTTGTGTTACTCATAGCCTTTAGAGTTACCGCATTTGTTGGATTGAGACTACACCTGCGGTGGCAATAACTCGAAAATACCTGAAATCGCTCAACTTGCTGCTAGCATTGCCGCTGTAAGATGTATTTGCTGTAACAATTGGCACTGGGCTATTGAAAACGCGATAAACCAACTTTGGAAATGAATTGAGCCTAATTGAATCATTATTTAGCCGCCAGCCAGCCCCATTGATCGGACTGGACATTAGCTCGTCTGCGATAAAAATGGCTGAGTTGAAACAAGGTAAGTCTAAAGAATGGGTTCTGCAAAAATGCGCCATAGAGCCATTGGACCATGGTTGGATTGTTGACGGCACCATCGAAAATTTTGATGAAGTGTTAGCAGCTTTGCGCCGTTTGCTGAAAAAAACTGGCACCAAAACCAAAAATATAGCGATGGCGCTCTCGCCGTCAGCAGTTATTAC
>JAYUJX010000327.1:0-5398 GCA_043764955.1 Polaromonas sp. | reverse complement strand
TAAATAGCTATTTAGGCAATAAATACGCCGGCTAGAGCCGTTTTTAAAGAAATATTTCAGAGAATTTTCCATATAGTCAATTCACATCGAAATGGTGGGCCCCCCGTGAGTCGAACACGGCACCAACGGATTATGAGTCCGCTGCTCTAACCAAGCATGAGCTAGGGGCCCTAACTCTCTATTGTAATTGCAGTAGCTTCAAATATTTTCGGCTTATTTCTGATGACTCAACGCATTGCTGACCAATTTTGAGGTGATATCGACGATTTGTATCATCCGGTCGTAATGCATACGGGTAGGACCGATGACGGCCAAGGTGCCGACGACTTGGCCATCTACCTCGTAGGGAGCGCTGACGACAGACAAATCTTCAATCGGCACGACATGGCTTTCACCGCCAATATAGATGCGCACACCCTCAGCTTGGCTAGAGGTGTCTAACAAGCGCATCAACTGCGTTTTTTGCTCAAACAGGTCAAAAGCACGGCGCAATTGACCCATATCGGTGGAAAAGTCGCTCACAGACAACAAATTTCGCTCGCCGGCAATGACCACCTCGTCTTGCTCTTGCGTCAACACTTCAGAGCCGACTTGCACCGCTGCATTCATCAAATGAGCAATTTCACCGCGCAGTTGATCAACTTCCGACTTCAGGCGCTCGCGCACTTGTTCGATGGCCATGCCTGCGTAATTGGCATTCAAAAAATTTGATGCCTCAAGCAATTGGGATTGCGAGAAATCAGCTTCCGTAAAAATCACACGATTTTGCACGTCGCCATCGGGGGCGACGATGATGACCAAATAGCGTTTTTCTGACAATTTCAAAAATTCGATGTGCCGAAACACCGACGTACGTCTAGGCGCAATCACCACGCCGACGAACTGCGACAGGCTGGAAAGCAAATGCGCAGCGTTGGTAATCACCTTCTTGGGCTGCTCTGCGGCCAAGGTTTGCGGGGCAAAGGTTTCGCGCTGCACCGTCAACATGGTGTCAACGAATAACCTGTAGCCGCGTGTGGTTGGAATGCGGCCTGCGGAGGTGTGCGGGCTGGCAATCAGCCCCAGCTCTTCCAAATCGGACATCACATTGCGAATCGTCGCGGGTGACAACTCAAGGCCAGAGGCACGCGACAAGGTACGCGAACCGATGGGTTGTCCATCGGCAATATAGCGTTCAACCAACGCTTTCAACAATAACTTGGCTCTATCGTCTAGCATGGTGGCATTTTAGTATGATGTGATTTAGCTCATATTCTTTAATCGACACATTTATCGATGACAAATTCGCAATCCTCTTCACAATCACGCTTTTCAAAAGTCGCCCTGATTGGCAAATTCCACACGCCAGGCTTGGCTGCCAGTACAAACGTACTAGAAGATATTGCGCAATTTTTGACCGATTTGGGTTGCCAAGTGGTGTTGGAGCAGACCACTGCGCAGCTTTCTGGCATCGCAGACTACCCCACTTTAGACGTTCAAAGCATTGGCGAGCACTGCGATTTGGGCTTGGTGGTGGGTGGTGACGGCACGATGCTGGGCATAGGCCGTCAACTTGCGCCTTATGGCGTGCCGCTGATTGGCATCAACCAGGGGCGCTTGGGCTTCATCACCGATATCGCCCTTGAGGGCTACCAAGCCGTGCTTAAACCCATGCTGATGGGCGAGTTTGAGGAAGACCACCGCAGCTTGATTCAAGGCAAAGTCATGCGGCAAGGGAAATGCGTGTTTGACGCGCTGGCGATGAACGACGTGGTGATCAACCGTGGCGGCACCTCAGGCATGGTGGAGCTGCGCGTCGACGTGGACGGCCATTTTGTGGCGAACCAGCGGGCTGACGGTTTGATTATTGCGACCCCTACGGGTTCGACAGCTTATTCATTGTCGGCGGGCGGGCCTTTGTTGCACCCTTCTGTGCCGGGCTGGGTGCTTGCGCCGATTGCGCCGCATAACTTGTCCAATCGTCCTATCGTGCTGGCCAATGCGGTTGAAATTACCGTAGAAGTTGTCTCTGGCCGCGACGCCAGTGCCAATTTTGATATGCAGTCGATCACAGAAATGTTGATTGGCGATTGCATCAAACTGATGAAATCACAGTACTCCGTGCGATTTTTACACCCCAAAGGTTGGAGCTATTACGACACGCTGCGCAAAAAACTGCACTGGAACGAGGGGGGGTCCTAAGTATGGCTTTGAAACGGATCGTTCTGCGCGATTTTGTCATCGTGCGCGAGCTGGAGCTGGATTTAAGCAGTGGTTTTACCGTGCTGACGGGTGAAACCGGCGCTGGTAAATCTATTTTGATTGATGCCCTGCAACTGGCTTTGGGCTCGCGTGCAGATTCCTCTTGGGTGCGTGAAGGTGCTAACCGTGCGGAAGTGAGCGCTGAATTTGATATTCCTGACGCGCGCAAAGACTGGTTCAGTCATTGGCTAAACGATGCAGGTTTCGAAGCGGATTTTGACGGCAAAGACACCTTGCTGCTGCGCCGCACGGTAGATACTGCCGGCAAAAGCCGTGCTTGGATCAATGGCAGCACGGCGACAGCATCACAATTGAAAGAATTGGGCGACGAGCTGGTCGACATTCACGGCCAGCACGCTTGGGCGACGCTGAGCCGCGCTGATGCCGTGCGCGGCCTGCTGGACGCATATACGGGCAACAACTGCCAATCATTAAGCTCGTTATGGTCACAGTGGCGATCTGCAGCCAAGGCACTTGATACCGCCAAAGCAGCAATGCACAACCTGCAAAACGAGCGCGAACGGGTACTGTGGCAAATCACCGAAGTCGACAAACTAGCGCCTGGCGCGGATGAGTGGGACGAGTTGAACGCGCAGCACACCAAGCTGTCGAACGCGCAATCGCTCTTGGAAGCCGCGCAAACGGCATTTTCAGCGCTACAAGATGATGAATCCGACTCTGGTGCTGATGTGATCGGCGGTTTGGTCAAAGCCCACAGCGCTTTAGAAGCCCGCGCCCATATTGAGCCTGAATTTAAAGCCTTGGCAGACGTTTTGGCGTCCAATTTAGCCCAGCTTGAAGACACCGCACACAGCTTGAACAGCTATTTACGCAAAACCGAGCTGGAGCCGCAACGCTTGGCAGAATTGGACGAACGCATGGCGCTGTGGCTGTCGCTGTCGCGCCGCTACAAGCGCACGCCGGAGGAATTGCCAGCTTTGCTCGCATCATGGAAAGAAGAGTTAACCCGCTTGGATGCTTCGACCGACTTAGCCACTTTAGAAGCTGCTGAGCAAAAATCCGCCAAAGCGTTTCAGGCCGAAGCGACAGCTATTTCTAAAAAACGCCTCAGTGCAGCGCCCAAGTTGGCAGCTGCCATTACCAGCGCAATGCAAGGCTTGGGCATGCAAGGCGGCGCGTTTGAGGTGGCTTTGACGGCACTGGATGCGCCGGCTGAAGCGGGGCTAGAAGAAGTGGGCTTTTTGGTTGCTGGCCACGCTGGCAGCACGCCGCGCCCTGTGGGTAAAGTGGCTTCTGGCGGTGAGTTGTCACGGATTGCGCTGGCAATATCGGTCGTTACCAGCCAGCTGGGTACAGCGCAAACCTTGATTTTTGACGAGGTTGACGCTGGCGTGGGAGGCGCAGTGGCAGAAACCGTGGGCAAGTTGATGAAGCAACTGGGCGTGGACAGGCAAGTGTTGGCGGTGACCCATTTACCGCAAGTGGCCGCCTGTGCCGACCAGCACTTGGTAGTTGCCAAACGCTTGCAGGGTCAACATACCGAAAGCAGTGTGACCGAAGTCGTGAAGTCAGACCGCGTCAACGAGATCGCCCGCATGCTGGGCGGTGCGCAGGTAACAGATGCGACGATTCTGCACGCTACAGAAATGATAGCTATTCAGGCAATAAATACACCGGATAGAGGCATATTTATACCTCAAAGAACAAATAACCCTAAAATTCCAGCATGAAAGTAACGAAATGACTTTAGAGCTGGTTTTAATCACAGGTATGTCTGGCTCTGGCAAGTCAGTGGCCCTACATGCTTTGGAAGACGCTGGGTTTTACTGCGTTGACAACTTGCCGCCCGAGCTGCTGCTGCCTTTTATCGATTTAGAACAGCAGCACGGCGTGAAACAGGTGGCCATTGCGATGGATATTCGCAGTTCAATCTCACTGCCCATGGTGCCTAAGCTGTTGTCAGCATTGAAGAATCGTGATGTTAACTTGAAATCACTGTTTTTAGATGCGACGACGGACACCTTGGTGCGACGCTTTTCTGAAACGCGCAGGAAACACCCGCTTTCCAGCCAAGCAGCCCTGGATTCAGCGACAGAAAGCAATCCGCAACATATGTTGCTTGAAGCCATTGAGCTAGAGCGCGACATGCTCGCCGATTTGCGTGAAGGCGCGCACATCATCGACACCAGCATCATCCGCCCCGCGCAACTTTTGGCTTTTGTGAAGGATTTAATTTCCGCCCCCTCAGGTTTGAGGAGCAGCATGACTTTGGTATTCGAATCCTTCGCCTTCAAACGCGGCATCCCTATGGACGCAGACTACGTTTTCGACGTGCGCATGCTGCCCAACCCGCATTACGAACCCGCACTGCGAAACCTGACCGGGCGCGACGCACCTGTAGTCAGCTTTCTGCAAAACCTACCCGAAGTGGCGGATATGCAGGCTGATATTTCAAAATTTGTCAGTAAATGGCTAACAGCCCTAGCCCGCGATCACCGCAGCTATGTGACGATTGCCGTTGGCTGTACGGGTGGGCAGCACCGCTCGGTTTATTTGGTGGAGCAGTTGGCGGCGGCTTTTGCGGTTGAAAATACGGGCAAGTTTGTGACACTGAAGCGGCATAGGGAGTTATTAAATTAATAGCTATTGAGGCAATAAAAACGCCGGCTTCAGCTATAAATATCTTAAATTAACAACTTTCGAACAGGAGCTGGCAGCCCCAGTTTGGGCCATTCATTTGCAGCCATCCAGACGCCTTTGACTTTCAGTTCAGCAGACTTTTCTTTTTCAGTGAACTGCAGACGCACAGGATGAATATGCAAGTCTTTGTGCGTCAACACATGCTTAAACACTGCGCCATCTTGTAAAAGCGAAACGTCAGCGGGTGAAACTGCGGCGCTTAGGGCTTCATAGCTGTCGAAAACTGGCAAACAATACAACCCCGCCCAAACGCCAGGCGTGGGGCGCTGCTCTAAGTAGACCGACCCATCTGGCTGAGTCGCCCACAGCAGCCACAGCGATTGGCTGGTGCGTTTCAAGGTTTTTGTTTTGACGGGGAAAGCTTCAGGGTTGCCTTGTTTTTTAGCCACGCACAGCCTTTCCACGGGGCACAGCAAGCAATTGGGGCTGCGGGTGGTACACAGGGTTGCGCCCAAGTCCATCACGCCTTGGGTGTAGTGCGGCATGGCTGTCCACA
>JAYUJX010000326.1:0-5402 GCA_043764955.1 Polaromonas sp. | reverse complement strand
ACCTGCAAAATGCCATCGGTCACGTTGGCAGCGTTCAGCCCACCACTTAAGACGAGGTGAGCGTTGACGTTTGTTGGAAGCAGTGACCAATTGAATGTTTTTCCGCCGCCACCATAACCCTCAACGTGTGCGTCGAGCAAGATGGCCTGGGCTTGTGAATAATCTTGAACGTATTTTACTAGGTCAAACTGGGCCGCGTCCGGTCCAAGGGGTATTCTGGCGGCGCGGATAAAACGGCGCTGGACGGCGGCGCACTCTTCAGGCGTCTCATCACCATGAAACTGGATGATAGCCGGCGTATTTATTGTCTGAGCTGCTATGATATTCGTAGTATTTTCATTGACAAACAGCAGCACTGGTGTCACAAAAGGTGGCAAACGACGCATCAACTCAGCGGCACGTTCGGGTGTTACATAGCGTGGGCTGGCTTTGTAGAGCACAAATCCGATGGCGTCAGCACCTGCAGCGACAGCGGTATCGACATCTTGCTCACGGGTCAAACCACAGATTTTGATGCGGGTACGTTGGGCGGGGAGTACCGTTGAGAGGGCAGAATTTGCTGAAAATGTCGTCATAGCCTGCCATCTTAGTGCATTGCTGGACGGCTTGCTAAGCTAGGGCAACCAGTCAAAAGCGGCTGTCTGCTTGGGTAATCCCCAGCTGTCTGGGTAAACTGGGCCTAGAAAGTACAAACCATCAGGTGAAAACGTGGGCGCAGCCGCATCACGGTCGCGTTTTGCCAACACGTCCAGTATCCATTCTGGTGGCTGGCGACCATCGCCCACCATCAGCAGGCAACCCATGATGTTGCGGATCATGTGGTGTAAGAAGGCGTTGGCCTCGAATTCAAAGCGCCAGTAACGTGAAGTACCGTGTTGCATAGGCTGACCGCGACACGAAATATCAATACGCTGCATGGTTTTAACGGGAGACAAAGCCTGGCAGGCTGCGGCCCTAAAAGAGCTGAAATCGTGCTCACCCAGCAAATAACTGGCCGCTTGTTGCATGGCCTGAGCGTCCAAACCACGGTAAATCCAGCCGACTCGACCGGCCTCCACGCTGGGGCGTACCGCAGATTCCAGTACCACGTACGCATAGCGCCGCGCAGTGGCACTGGCGCGGCAGTGAAATTCTCTGGGCATGACCTGCGCCCATTGAACGGCGATGTCTTTGGGGAGGTAGGCGTTGGTGCCGCGCACCCAAGAGTTGGTTTCGCGTTCAGCGTTGGTGTCAAAGTGCACCACTTGCATCAGCCCGTGCACACCTGAGTCAGTGCGTCCTGCGCACAAAGTAGAAACTTTATTTTGGGTAAATTTGCCCAAAGCGGCTTCTAATTTGTCTTGAACTGTGAGACCTGAAAGCTGGCTTTGCCAGCCTTCGTAGGCGCTACCGTTGTAGCTAACACCTAGCGCCACCCTCACAAGATTGCGGACAAGTTTGCCAAAAGAGAATTATCCAATCTCTGCTAGAAAGGCTTCAGCCCTGATTTTTAAACTGCCTGTAGCCAGTGCTAAAACTTCATTGGCAAGCATTTTTGCGCCTGTCGCATCGCCAATCGCACGGAACTCTTGTGCCAGTGCTAGCTTGGTTTCTAGAGGTGCGTTATTGTCTGAATCAGATGAGGACGCTGCTGTGCTGGCTTTGGGGGCCGTATTGTTGAGGTCAAGTGACAAGTGACCAAGATCAAGTTCTAGGGGCTTTGGCATATTGCCAGAAGCGGCGGTCGCAACTTGAGGTGCAGCTACAACAGCAGTTGTGATGGCTGCCGCAGCTGCCACAACAGGTGTACTGACAGCGGATACCGTTGGTGCTACAGCTGCTTTAACTGGCTCAAGTAAAAAATCTGGAAAATCAACCAAAGGTGATTTTGGCGGCTCTGGTTTTTTGGTTGATTCTGGAAATGCAGACGCAAAGTTAAAGTCTAAATCAAGGTCAACGGAGGCAGGTGACTTGGCTGATTCTGGATCGATTTGTGCGACAGTGCGGGTGGAAAACTCTGTACCGCTGATGGCTGCAAACGGGTCATCCTCATCAGGCGCGCCAGCATGGTACAACGGGTTGCTTGGCTCAAGTTCAAAACCCTCTTTGCTCAGAGCAAGCCATTGTGGGTCGTAGTCAGTCAGCAGCAGTTTAGCTTTTAAGGCCATTTGTTCAAAGTTTTTTGCATCACGGCGCTTGGCATAAATGCCCATTAACTTGGCGTAGATAGCAACGTTCTCTGGTTGTTTTTTCAGGCCGTCTTTGAGGATTTCTTCAGCCTGAACGTCGCGCCCATAATCTAAGTAAACATTGGCTTCGGTCAATGGGTCAACAACCGCGTGCGCATTCACAGCGGGTATTGTGATTTCATTCACTATGACGGGTGTGATTTCTTCAGCTACAGGTGCAGTGTCAGTGATTTCAACGGCTTGTGCTTCATGCTCCATGATGGGCTCGTTAGTCGTTTCGTTGAAAAAAGATTTTTTTTCAAAATGCTCATCAGACAATGCATCATCTTCAGTTTGCTCGGCCGCATTGCGTTTTTTGCGTTTGTTATTGGCATACAAACCACCCGCTAAAAGCGCAATCAATAAGCCACCGGCTGCTGGCAAGACGACAGGGTTATCCATCAAAAAGTCCAGAGCGCTAGGCTCAGCGACAGGAGCAACCACAACAGGCGCTTTGGCCACCACAGGTGGTTTGGGCACGACTTCAGGTGCAGCTGGTGTAGCTGGCACGGCCGGCGCATTAGCAACAACTGCCGCTGCAGGTGTTGTTGCCGGCGGGGTAGCTGCTTTTTCAGGCGCAGCCGCTACAACAGCAGCGACTGCTGGTACGGCAAGCGCCGCAACTGTTGCCGCAGGCGTTGCAGTTTTTGGTGCAGTCGATGCCAAAACCGCTGCTGGCGCAGCAGGTGCCGTTGGTGTGGCACTGGCAATCTTGTTCAGGTCTTTGATATTTTTAGCCAGCTCAGCGCTACGTGCCGCATCGTCTTTGGCTTGGCGCTCTTTGGCGATTTTTTCTAAATTCTCTTTGGCTGCGGCGGCAGATTTGTCGCCAGCCGTCAGCCCACCTTTTGACAGCGTGAGCTTGTCTGGCGTCACTGCAGCGGCTTTTTGGTCTTCTACTTTTGCTTCAATTTTGCCGCTGGCAACACGGTCGGTTGATTTTGAAGCCAATGCAGGAGCGCTTTCAGCCAATTTGCGCCTGAAGCTGTTGAAATCTTTGCTTTGAGCGACGACGCTTTGTTGAGCTTCGTTGGCAGAAGTAGCAGCCGCTTCTGCTTCGGTCGGCATATCTAAAATCGCGCCGGCTTTTAAGCGGTTGATGTTATTTCCTGCAAAAGCCTGCGGGTTGCCGCGCAACATGGCAACCAGCATCTGCTCTAGCGATACGTTGCCTAGCAAGTTATTAGCCGCAATTTTGCCAGCCGTGTCACCATTGCCGACTTTGATTTGATCGCCAGAATTTTTTGATGGTGCTTTCAATACTGCGACGGTAGGTTTTGTAGCTGCAGGTGCTTTGGGCATCGCAACAGCGGCTGGCGCTTGGCTTGCCGCCGCCGCAGGTAACGCAGCGCGAGCTGGTGTAGCGGTGGCAGGTGTAGCAATCGCAGCAGGCGCTGGCATCGGTGCTGCTTGTGGTGCAGGCGCAGGCAAAACCGCGATTGGCGCAGTCACGGCTGCTGCCTCGCTTTGTCTAACCGCTGGTGGGTCGAGCAAAAGCGTGTAATTACGCACAATGCGACCTGTTGACCAATTGGCGTTGATGACGAGGTTTATAAATGGGTCGGTGACGACTTTGTCACTGCGCACAAGCAGGTGGTTGCTGCCATTATCGCGGCGAACGAGCGTGATTTGAGCTGATGCGAGAGCGGGGTTGTACTCCATGCCGGCGATTCGGAAAGCGTCTGGAGATGCTAATGACGCTTTCAGGCTGGCGCGCTCTTCGTCGTTGATGTCAGGAACTTCAATACTCGCAACCAAAGGCTCGCCCAATGACGACAAAGACGTGATGCGACCCAGCGCCAACGCATTAGCATCCACATGCGCCACACCCAGCAACGCGCCCATGGCCGCAGCCAGTGCAGTTAAACGCCACGGCTTGCTCGGTGTTGGTATATCAGCGTGTGAGATTGGGTTCAATTTGGTATG
Source organism: Polaromonas sp. (assembly GCA_043764955.1). Taxonomy (GTDB): domain Bacteria; phylum Pseudomonadota; class Gammaproteobacteria; order Burkholderiales; family Burkholderiaceae_C; genus Aalborgiella. The sequence continues at coordinate 1,269 of JAYUJX010000326.1, read as the reverse complement.
CATTTGCGTCTTTATTTTCGTATTCTGTGAAGGACCAGCAACTTATCAACATTGCCCAAAAATGTATGAATTTATAATTAAAATTGTTTAAATTTCATAATGCATCAATGGCTTACGTGAAAAAGCTAAGTCGACTTCTGTATTGTGACTTGTACGTTACTACTTTAACTTGCAAACATAAAGACATTCACCCTTTTTACCAATTGACTGTTGTGAGCAAGCAACTAATTCACACGTCTTAGTTGCTGCTCACAGAGATTGTTGACTTTAGTCTTCAAGCAAAATCCTCAGCATACGGCGCAATGGCTCAGCCGCGCCCCACAGCAACTGGTCGCCAACGGTGAACGCGCCCACATACTCAGGTCCCATCGCCAGCTTGCGGACACGGCCCACCGGGATGCTCATAGTGCCGGTCACTTGTACCGGCGTCAGTTCGCGTAGTGTCGCTTCCTTGGTGTTGGGCACGACCTTGACCCACTCGTTGTCCGCCGCCATCATGGCTTCCAAGTCGGCCAATGGCACGTCTTTTTTCAGCTTGAAGGTTAGCGCCTGGCTGTGGCAGCGCATCGCGCCGATACGCACGCAGAAGCCGTCGACCGGAGTGGCCGCAGTGCCAAACATCGCGCCCTGGCCCAAAATCTTGTTGGTTTCGACGCCACCTTTCCACTCTTCCTTGGACATGCCCCAGCTGGCATCAGTCTGCGCTTTGCCGATACCCAAGTCGGAATCAATCCACGGAATCAAGCTGCCGCCCAACGGTGCACCAAAGTTGGCTGTCTCAGAAGCGGTGAGGGACTGTTGTTTTGCCAGCACTTTGCGGTCGATTTCCAGAATCGCAGATTTTGGGTCGTCCAATAGCGAGCGAACCTCGCCATTCAGCGTGCCAAATTGGGTCAGCAGCTCGCGCATATGCTGCGCACCGCCGCCTGAAGCCGCCTGATAGGTCATGGTGGTCATCCACTCGACCAAACCGGCTTTGTACAACGCGCCCACACCCATCAACATACAGCTTACAGTGCAATTGCCGCCCACCCAGTTGTTCAAACCTTTGGCGAGTGAATTCTTGATGACCGGCAAGTTGACCGGGTCAAGGATGATGATCGCATCATCCTTCATCCTCAGGGTCGACGCCGCGTCAATCCAGTGCCCTGTCCAACCTGCTGCGCGCAATTTCGGGAAGACTTCAGAGGTGTAATCGCCGCCTTGGGCGGTCAAAATGATGTCGCACTTTTTCAGCGCTTCAATGTCAAAAGCGTCTTTGAGCGTGGT
>JAYUJX010000325.1:0-1513 GCA_043764955.1 Polaromonas sp. | reverse complement strand
GCCGCCATGCGCTCTTCACGCTGCTGCATGCCACCCAGTTTGCGCACAATCCAGCGACCTTTTTCTTGTACTGCGGCTTCAATGCTGGGTTGCGACATACCAAAAGGCGCGCGCACCGACAACCCTGCAGGGCTGACGCTGAAGGTCATCGTGCGCCTGCGGCTGCGTAGCAATTCATAGTCAACAATATGGCCTACCAGACGTGTTTGCTGGCTGGCTAGGGCGTGACGCGAAAAAACATCGCTTGCAAAAGATTGTATTGAAGGCAACAGCGGCGATTGCTCAGTGTTTGCTTTTTTCGGCTGCTTGGGCTTTGGTTTGGGTTCAAGCCTAGGGAGCACCTTTCGCGGCGGCTCGTAGACGGGCGCTACATCAAACAAATCCAGCGTGAACTTTAGCAAGCGCAGCATGGTGAATGAACGTTTATTTGTAAGCTTCGGGGTCTAAACGGCGCATTTCCGCTTCGATCCAAGCTTCCACTTCGCGCATCAACTCAGCCGGCTCACGACCTGCGCTGGGAATAGGTTTGCCAATTGAAATATCCACAATCCCGGGTGTTTTGATGAAAGTCTTTTTCGGCCAACATCTGGCAGACGTCACGGCTACAGGCACAACAGGCGCACCCGTTTCGATCGCCAAGCGCGTACCGCCCGTTTTATAGACGCCTTTTTCACCACGTGCTGAGCGCGTGCCTTCAGGGAACATGATGACCCAAGTGCCTTTGTCCAGAAGGCGTTTGCCCTGTTCAACCACCTTGTTGAAAGCCTGTGTTCCTTGCTTGCGGTCAATATGAATCATGTCCATACTGCCAATGGCCCAACCGAAAAAGGGGATTTGCAACAACTCTTTTTTAAACACATACGCCAATGGATGCGGCATCAAAGCGATCATGGTGAAAGTCTCCCACAAGGACTGGTGTTTGACCAGCAAAATAGCTGCATCCGTCTCACCCCTAGGCAGGTTTTCCCAACCCGTGATGCGGTTGTGAATGCCCAAAATAGCTGTTCCACTGTTGACAGACAAACGCAACCAATTGATGCAAACCGCATAAACCCATTTCTCTTTGCCCAATAAGCGCAACACGACGGCAGCCAGTGCCCACGGAACTACCGTTACAGCCAGCAATGCCGTGTGCAAGACGGCGCGCACAAAGTTGAAGACGCGGTTCATGGTGTTTTTTTCTCTAAGTCTTTTTCACGAGTGATGATGAAGTCGGCAAAGGCGGCTAAATCATGGTGCATCATGGTGTTTTTTGGATAGGTGTCAGGCAAGGGCTGGCCGCGCAAATGCAAGGCATTGCCGGTTAACACCAAATGCGGCTCGCAGCCTGCAGCTGCAGCGGCTTGCATGTCGCGCAAGCTATCGCCCACGCTGGGGATCAAGTGGGCATCAACACCCGTACGCTCAATGATTTGGTCAAACAAACCTGGCAATGGCTTGCGGCAACTGCAGTTGTCTGTAGGTGTGTGCGGGCAATAAAACACCGCATCCATACGACCGCCCAACGCCGTCA
>JAYUJX010000324.1:0-1514 GCA_043764955.1 Polaromonas sp. | reverse complement strand
TCGGGTAAGCGCTAGCCACACGCGCTGCAAAAGCACGGGTGGCTTGCAGCGTGGGGGTGGAGGCGGTATTGGCTTTCATGGGATTAGTTTAGTGTAGTTTGGTGAAATGCATCGATTTAAGAGGTGAAAATGGCCATAGCCGGCGTGTTAATTTTCTAAGTAGCTATTAAATTTATAGTGAAAATCATCTAAAAAAGCTGATGAAACTTAGGAGGTCGTAAACTGTGACCTCCTCAAAAGCTTGCATTTTTGTGTCCAAGTGATTACAATCTAGCCATGTACACCATCAAACGCCTACCTGAATTTGATGACTGGCTAAGCGGTTTGCGTGATGGTTTGACGCGTAAGCGGCTGCAAGTGCGGTTGCGTAAAGCGCAACTAGGCAATTTGGGTGATGTCAAACCAGTCGGGCATGGCGTATTTGAAATGCGCGAATTTTTTGGCCCGGGTTGGCGCTTGTATTACATCGTGCATGGTGAGATTTTGATCGTCATGCTGGGTGGTGGCGACAAATCTAGCCAAGACCGTGATATCGCAGCAGCTCAAAAACTGGCTATAACTTTGGATTTCAAGGTGTGAATAAGGGAGATAAAGATGAAAAAGACAATCAAAGTATCTGATTTGCCCGATTTTGATATGACTGAGCATTTAGGCAGTGATGCCGATATTGCACAGTATTTAAGCATCGTTTTAGAAGATGGCGATCCATCATTATTAACGGCAGCACTTGGTGATATTGCCAAAGCGCGTGGCATGAGTGAAATCGCTAAAGCTTCTGGGTTAACGCGGGAAGCGCTTTATAAAGCTCTGCGACCCAATTCACAACCTCGCTTTGACACGATTGCACGTGTTTGCAAAGCATTGGGGCTGCAATTGACAACGCAAGTTCAGCCAGCTGCATCTGCTTAAATTTACTCCCTAAAATACATCTCTAGCCGACGTATTTATTGCCTGAACAGCTATTTTATTTATAGCTAAATTCCTTAAAAACCAGCACTCTAAATTTCCCTTCATGGTGAAGGGGTGCCCAACGGGCGGGGTAGCCCCTCTGCGCCAACAACTACCCCGTCGCTTCGCGCCACCCCTTCAAATGAAGGGGATTTTTGAATTCAGCCTCAAACCCGCCCTTGGTACAAATCCGCCACTGGAAAGCACAAATCGTAATCACCCCACACCAAGTCGCCATGCTCCACGCGGAAGCCTTGAAACTTCTCGGGCTGCAAAAATGCCCGAATGCTGGGGTGCTGCGATTGCGTTAAAAACGGTTTGAAATCAATCGTTTTGTCTGCGCCATCGTTAAAGTGGATGTGCAGTTTGTAGTCAGGCTGGTAATCAGCGGTTTGTATTGAGATCAGTTCAGATTTCATTTGAGCTCTCATTTTGTTGCATGGGTTTTAAGTGGACTTGGGGCTATTTAACTCTGAAAAATTATTGATTTTCACCACGCCATCAGGAAACCGAGCAATCACATCCAGCTTGCCGCCCATGGCCTCGATGTGGCTGCGTAGGGTGGA
>JAYUJX010000323.1:0-1515 GCA_043764955.1 Polaromonas sp. | reverse complement strand
ACAAGATAAAACCTGTTTTGCCGGAGATGATCTTATTTTGTTTATCTCGACGAGGCAAACAACCCTAGATTATTTTTACGTTTTGAATAGACATATTGGCTTCGGAATCACAGTTTTAAAAACGACAAATTTAGATATCTTCCCGCTGAATTTTTGACTGGGATATCTTGCTGTACCCGGTTACCGCGCGATGATCCCTGGAATGAGCAAGATTGTCCCTGGATACCCAGAGATGCTTTTTCGTAGATTTTTGAAAAGTTCTCGTCAAAAGTAGAAGAATTGAGTGATTTATTAAGCGAAATACGTGTTATTTAGAGCTGCAGAATATGATCAGTCATTGAGAGTATTGTGATCAATGCCTTGAATACCTGTACTGGGTACCTTCAAGGTTGTATAAATAATTAACCTCGCATAATATTCATATTATGTTACACAGATGGTACATAGATGGTGATGTTAGCATACTTAGTGAGGGTAGAATTAAAGCATTTAAGTATTACAAAAATGATCAGGAGAAGCGTTTAGTAATATTATCAGCACTGTAATGACTTAAATAACTGTACTGGGTACCTTCAAAGTTGTATAAATAATTTATCAAGCACAATATTCATATATTTCATCGATGATGATGTTAACAGTATGGAGAGTTAAATAAGAGCAGTCAAGTACGATAAAATGTTCTGGAGCTGCATCTACTCAAACCAACACTGTAGTAATTCAAATAGAAGTACTGTGTACATACTGAAGCACTTACGCACAACTAAAATGTAGCCAAATGTTTAACTACTATCAAACATGATATGAAACTACTATGTATATGTATCTTGATCATGGGTATGAAGTGGGGTCGATGAACTCGATGTATTACAAAAGTTATTAACTTTATAAAGTGATAATACAGTGAGTATATGTGTGCAGATAAGAGTTAATGGTAATGAGTGTAAAACATATAATAATAATCGTATTACTACAACTAATAGCTGTATTTGTCTCCATTTTGTATGATCTATCGCATGAATGATGTACCATGGGATGATTCGATGAGTGCAAAATGATATTACTGATTCAAAAGAACTGCAGTAAAGTACAGCAGTATTCCACTAAAACACCATTAAAATACAGTCAAATGTTTAACTACTATCAAAAATGATATGAAACTACTATGTATGTGTATCATGATCATGGGTATGAAGTGGGGTCGATGAACTCGATGTATTACAAAAGTTATTAACTTCATAAAGTCATGATACAGTGAGTATATGTGTGCAGGTAAGAGTTAATGGAAATAAGTGTAAAACATACAATAATAATCGTATTACTACAACGAATAGCTGTATTTGTCTCCATTTTATGTGATCTATCGCATGAATGATGTGCCATGGGATGATTCGATGAGTGCGAAATGATATTACTGATTCAAAAGAACTGCAGTAAAGTACAGCAGTATTCCACTAAAACACCATTAAAATATAGCCAAATGTTTAACTACTATCAAACATGATATGAAACTACTAT
>JAYUJX010000322.1:0-1519 GCA_043764955.1 Polaromonas sp. | reverse complement strand
AACCGTACCAGTGACCGGGGGGTAGGGGGTTAGCAGCAATACGAACGGATTTTCTGGGAGCTTGCTGTTGTGATGGCGATGGCGGAGGGGGTGGGGAGTTTGGGGGTGCAGTGGGAATGGGGGGTAGGCTGGGCGTAGATGGGTCTGAAGTTGAAGGTGGCACCGGTGGCGTTGGCGTTGGTGTTGGTGTTGGTGGTGGCGGTGGGGGTGGAGGAGTAGTTGGTGTGACCGATGGCAGGAGGTATGTTGGCGGAGGGGCAATGTTGGGGGGGACGGGGAGGCTGGGGGGGGTGAAGGTTGGTTGGAGTGGGGAAGCAGTATGGATGGAATCAAGGAAGGTGACGGGATAAAGGCTGGGCATGGTTGCGGTGGTGGCGGCGATTGCGAGTGGGAGCGGGAGGTTTGGGAGTTGAGGTGGATGGTTTGTGGTGGACCTGGTGGGTGGGAGGATAAGGGGTAGGGAGGGGATGGGTGCATTTGTTGGACGGGGGATAGTGGGCTGTGGTGTTGCGGGGGACAGTGGGTCAGGAAGCAAAGGGACATGGATCGTGTGGTCTTTGGCGGTCCAATCGAACGGGACGTAGGTGGGGGGCAAAACCAGATATGCGCGACGTGGTACAATGCGGCCGTTAGCCAGCACAAATTGGGTGTGGCCAGTGATTGGGTTAGGGCCTAGGCAGACTCCTAGTTCGGTTTTGGGTTCGGTTGCTGCTGTAGTATTGTGCTGTCGGGCGTTTGCTTGGCGTTTGTCAATGTGCTGAACGACGAGGGCAGTAGTCCCGAAGGGTAGAGGAATGGTACGCATCTTTGTGCTACGAACGAGTTCATTGGGTGTATGGGGGTGACTCTTGGTTGAAATGAGGGAGTTGCGGGTAGCGGCTGCGGCTTGGTGGAGGTAAAGGTAATAACGGGTAGGGAGATTGTACGGGAGGGGTGAGAGCATGGCGTTGGAGATACCCCGGATAGTTTGGATGTAGCGCACAACGAGGTGAGCGTGGTTGCCGGGAAGGGAGTTAGAGAGATGGATGCCGAGGGAGCTGAGAGGGGTAGAGAGGGAGTTGTTAACATTTTCCGAGTCGCTGTGCATAGATGTGACTTTGTGGCCGTGGGCGTTGTAGATGGTGGTGATGACTGAATGGATAGATTTGAAAATGTGGGCGGTGGCTTTTGAGAAAGCTCCGACTACGGAGATGTAGCCTGAGTGTTCGTCGACGATGATGACCTCGTGGGTGAATCCACCAGGTGACGGCTGGGGCAGTTGTTGAGGATCGAACGACAAGGTCTGTCCGATGGTGGTTGTGGGTGCAGAGGTTGAGGATGGGTGAGAGGGAGATCGGTATTTTCCTGCGGCGCAATGGACGCAGTGGCCGCGGAGAGTTCGGTTGAGTAGGATGTCGGATGGAACGAGAGGAGTAGGAATTTTACCAGTGGAAATACAGAGGGAGAGGATGGCGTCCGAGGGATGTCCTAACGCATGGTGGAGAGCCTCGGCTTGGTCAGCTCGATGTCGCTGTTCCCC
>JAYUJX010000321.1:0-5445 GCA_043764955.1 Polaromonas sp. | reverse complement strand
CTTTGCGGGTACCTACGAGTAATGATGTCATTGTTTTATCCTCCAGATTTATCCACCAGTCAGGGCTTGCACCACCAACACCTGGTCGCCCTCGTTTAAAGTTTGCGTCAAATCTGCCCTGTTCTGCAGCATGTCGCGGTTGATGAACACAGCGACGTGTTTGCGGATATTGGCTTGATCGTCAAAGATGTAATGCGCCAAATCGGGTGCAGCCAGCAGTGCCGTCTTTAAAACCTCGCGCAAGCTAGCAGGGGCGACGTTTCGCACTGTGCAGGGGATGTGGCGTTGCAAACTGGCAGCGAAAGTAACGCATACAAATTGCGCTTTTTCTGGCATGACAATATCTTAGCCCTCTGGGTGACTTTTGACATATATCAAGCACAAACCGGTCATCAAGCGTATTATTTCAATGCCAAAGGTAAGGAAGTCGCCTCAAAAAGTCCTCATTTTTGCGGCAATGTCCTACACGGCATCACTTCTTTTAGAGGGAGTATCTAGCTAGCAACAAAACTTCAGTTATCTTCATTTAAAAAGAGAGGCTCATCATGTTCAAGCACATTCTTTTCGCAACCGATGGCTCTAGTGCATCTGAGCATGCGTCGCAAATGGCGGTCAACATGGCGCGGGCGCATGGCTCGCATTTGACAGTTGTTTATGTCGTTGACCCCTACCCCTACATGGGCGGGGGGGAAATGAACTTGATCGGCTTTGAGTCCTATATGGAATCTGGTCGCAAGCATGCGGAACGCGCATTTGCGCACGTTAACCATTTGGCGAATATTGGCGGCGTGACGGTGCAAGTAAAAACGCGTTTGGTTGAAGACACCTCGGTGGTGAAAGCTATTTTAGAAACTGCCGAAAAAGAGCATGCCAAGCTGATTATGTTGGGCTCGCACGGGCGCGGCGGGCTGGAAAAGCTGCTGGTAGGCAGCGTGGCAGCCAAGATTGTGGCGCAGTCTACCAAGCCGGTCATGGTGATTCGTTAAACCGCCATGTCCTCCACAACTATCCTGAAGGCATCCTCGAAAGCAAGCTTCGGCAGTGGCGCAAGCCAAACGCGACACGTCAACGCGACGGTTCGCATCGTCAAGCGCTTACTGCACGATTTTCAAGGTGAAATAGCACTGCGTTTGTGGAACGGTGCGCATTATGTTTTTGGCGAAGCCGTACCCAAGTTCACCTTGGTGGTGCGCGACCCTGCGGTGCTGCGTAAGTTGATTTTGAAGCGCAACCCCATCACGCTGGTGGATGCGTATTTTCGTGGACTGGTAGATTTTGAGGGCGATTTGTATGCCGGTTTGCGGCTCAAACCCTATTTCCAAAAACTGTCCCTGCCGATTCGCAGCCGCGCCGCTTTGGTGTTGGATGCTTTGCGGCTACCTGCACAAACGACCTCTGTTGCCATCGCTGCAAGCGTTGATGGCCTAGACAACAACGAAGCACACAAACACAGCCGCTTAAGCGACCGTGCCGCCATCTCGTTTCATTACGACGTGTCCAACGCTTTTTACAAGCTGTGGCTAGACTCGCAAATGGTCTACTCGTGCGCCTATTTTAAAACTCCAAACGATAGCCTTGAGCATGCCCAGCGCAACAAGCTAGACCATGTGTGTCGCAAACTGCGGCTAAAAACAGGCGAACGCTTTTTAGACATTGGCTGCGGCTGGGGCGCGATGGTGTGCTGGGCGGCGCAGCATTACGGCGTGCAAGCGCACGGTATCACACTGAGCCAGCGCCAGCTTGACTATGCCACAGCGCGCGTGAACAGCTTAGGGCTTCAAGATTTGGTGACGCTGGAACTGCGCGATTACCGCGACTTGGCGGGTGACGGCGTCTACGACAAAATATCCAGCATCGGCATGTTTGAGCACGTCGGTTTGGCCAACTTACCGATCTACAACGCCACAGTGATGCGTCTGCTGCGGCCAGGTGGCTTGTTTTTAAACCATGGCATCACCCACGATGAAGAGGGCTGGCACCCGACGCTGGATGCTGAATTCATCAACCGCTACGTTTTCCCCGGCGGTGAGCTGGACACCATCAGCAACATTTTGCGCGGCATGGAGCAAGCTGCTTTTGAGATTCACGACGTCGAAAACCTGCGCACGCACTATGCCATGACCCTACGCGAATGGGTCAAGCGCTTAGAAGCTGCGCACGATACAGCGCTGAACTATGTGAGTGAAGACGCCTACCGCGTGTGGCGCTTTTACATGGCGGCCTGCGCGATGGAGTTTGAAGCCGAGGGCACGGGCATTTATCAGGTGTTGGCATCAAAGCGCGGCTCTGGCAGCCTACCGGTGCCGCTGACTCGGCAAGACATCTACAACCATTAATATCGCCATCTACATAACATACTGAAATTCCAAAGCTGAATTTGCTTATTGCTTTTCATTCAAACTATTTGAATGAAATCATCAATTCCATGGAACTTATTTTGCGTTAAGGACATCTACACTCCACTCATATAACTAAAACGGTTGCAAGTGAGGTGTTAAGTGTCCAAAGTCAATATTAAAAACAATCTAAGCGAATCAGCCCAAATCAATGCTGAAGGTAAACGCTACTCTACCGTAGCCATCGTTTTGCATTGGCTCTTGGGTATCTCCATTTTCGCCATGTTTGCCATTGGCATTTACATGTCAGACCTGCCGTTTTCGCCCCTGCGTTTGAAGCTGTACAACTACCACAAGTGGGCTGGCATCACGTTTTTGATCTTGTCTGTATTGCGTTTGGTGTGGCGCTTGGTCAACAAACCGCCCGCTTTGCCCAAAGCCATAGAGCAAGCCATGCCTAGCTGGCAAACCAAGGTTTACCACAGCACGCACTACGCGCTGTACGCACTGTTTTTTGTTGTGCCGCTGATTGGCTGGGCTTACAGCTCGGCGGCTGGCTTCCCGATTGTGCTGTTTGGTGTGTTGCCATTGGCAGACTTTATGACGGTGGACAAAGAATTCGCCAAACAAATAAAAGAGTTGCATGAAATATCAGCCTTTGCATTGGTGGGCTTGGCGCTCTTGCACATTGGCGCAGCGCTGAAGCACCACTTTATTGACAAAGATGGTTTGGTTAGCCGCATGCTGCCAAGTTCATCAAAATAACTAGCCTTATCAGCGACTTATTAAATTTAACTTTACGGTTAATTGACTTAAACAGAAATCATTATGCTCAAACCAAACGCTTCTTTCTCCTACCTAGCCGTAGTTGCCGCATCACTCGCAGCCGCTGCATTGCTCATCGCACAGCCCGCTTTCGCCCAAGGTACGGCGCAACAAAAACTCAACCCCGCTCAAAGCGAAGTGGGCTTCCAGTTCAAGCAAATGGGCGTACCGGTTGACGGCAAATTCACCAAGTTTGACGCGCAAGTCAGCTTTGACGCTGCCAAGCTCGCCACCAGCAAAGTCAACTTCACCGTAGACATTGCCAGCGCCACTTTGGGCGACAAAGCCACAGACGCAGAGTTGCCCAAAGCCCCGTGGTTCAACACCGCCAAGTTTCCGCAAGCAACCTTCGCTTCCAGCAGCATCAAAGCGCTGGGCGCAGGCAAGTTTGAAGTGGCAGGCAAGCTCAACATCAAAGGCGTAGCGCAAGATGTCGTCGTGCCCGTGACGATGACCCAAACTGGCGCAGGCGCTGCTGCTGTGACAACCGCCACCGGCACCTTCCCCATGAAACGCCTGACCTACAAAATCGGCGAAGGCGAATGGGTCGATACATCTATGGTCGCCGACCCCGTGCAAGTCAAATTCAAGCTGGCTTTGACTGGTATTGGCAAGCTTTAACAACCCCGCCCCGCTCGCCCTGAGCCTATCGAAGGGTTCTTATGAAGACTTCGACAAGCTCAGTCCGAACGGTAAGTGCTTTTTTCCTCTTTTTTTCAACCCGTCCTTTTGGAGACTTTTGTAATGCGTAAATTGACCCTTTCCTTCCTCGCAGCAGCCGCTTTGACTTCTGGTGCAGCATTTGCCCAATCAGCCTCATACGCTGTGGAACCAACCCACACCTTCGCCACCTTTGAGATCGGCCACTACGGGGTCTCCACCAACCGTGGCCGCTTCGACAAAAAAGAAGGCAAAATTGAGCTGGACAAAAGCGGCAAAACCGGCAAAGTTGAAGTCACTATCGACATCGCTTCCATCAACACCGGCACACCAGGCTTTGACAAACACCTGCAAAGCGCAGACCTGTTCAACGCGGCAGCCTTCCCAACCGCCAAATTTGTTTCAGACAAATTTAGCTTCAACGGCGACAAAGTCACCGAAGTGGCTGGTACTTTGACACTTTTGGGCAAAACCAACCCCGTCGTTTTGAAAGCTAACAACTTTGGCTGCTACATGAGCCCGATGATCAAGCGCGAAGTCTGCGGTGGCGACTTTGAAACTACCATCGACCGCACAGCCTTTGGCATGAACTACGGCGTGGACTGGGGTTTCCCGAAAAACGTGCGCATCGTCGTTCAAGTTGAAGCTATCAAGCAGTAATTTACAAATATAGTCACGTCATTCTCGCGCAGGCGGGAATCCACAACGATAAAATCACCCAGTTTTGCTATATTATTTATAGCTATTTAGGCAATAAATGCATCGGCTAGAGGTATTTTTATGCTTCAAATTTACGGTTTTTCAAAATACTTCACTCCTGCCAACCCGTTGTAATCCACATCCTGCGTCCACAGCGTCGCGTCAAACTCTATGGCCATGCTGTAGATCACGGCGTCTGCCATGGCGAGTTTGTGTTTAGCTGCGATGTCAGCGGCGGCAACAGCGCGTTTATCCGTTAAATCCAGCACACGACCTTGCCGCATCACATCAAGACACGACTGCACTGCGCCAGCGGGTAATTTGCGGCTGAGGACTTTGTGAACTTCGTAGATATTGATAGTGGGCACAAGCAACTTGTCACGCTGCTCAAGCACTGGTTTGAACAACAAGCCACTTGCGCCAGCAGTGAAAAATTCAATCCAACCGGACGAATCAACAACATTCATCAAAACTCCCGATCCGGCTCTTTTTCAATCACCAAATCAGCTGGGTCAAGGTTGTAACCTTTGAGCATGCCGTAATAAGCGTTCATAGGCAGCTCAGCCTTAACCACAATCTCCTGCCCCCGCAGCTCAAAATGCAGCTTAGTCCCCGTCTGAATCCCCAACTGGGCGCGGATTTTAGCGGGCAAAGTGACCTGCCCCTTGCTTGAAACAATAGCGTCTGCGTGCATGCTTACCTCCTGATATTCCTTACTTATTTACAAGTAAGACTGTATAGTAAGTAAGGATAAAGTCAAGGAAAATGTAATACCTCCCATTTTTGGGGTACTTGTTCTCGTTGTCAGCGAACTCACGCATCGGCGTGTACTAATGCTACAACCCTATAAGACCGTGAGTTTTTAGCTAGCGTTGGTGAGTAGAAAGACCAGAGAGCTGAACCATATTAAGAGAGTCCTAACGTT
>JAYUJX010000320.1:0-5456 GCA_043764955.1 Polaromonas sp. | reverse complement strand
TCTCAAACCCGGTGGTGAATTTTTCTTTTCAGACGTGTACGTCGATCGTCGCGTACCCACTGCCGTCCGAAACGACCCGGTGCTATACGGCGAATGCTTGGGCGGCGCACTGTACTGGAATGATTTTCTTCGCCTGTCCCATCAGCATGGTTTTGCAGACCCGCGATTGACCACTGACAGACCCCTAGAGATAACCGACCCCGTACTGGCGGCACGCGCAGGAAACTTGCATTTTTATTCAGCAACCTACCGCTTGTTCAAAATAGCTGAATTAGAAACTGCTTGTGAAGACTATGGGCAAGCTGTGATTTACAAAGGCACTATTCCTGAACACCCAGACAAGTATGCGCTGGACAAACACCACGACATGGAGGCAGGTCGCGTCTTCCCTGTGTGCGGCAATACCTGGCGCATGCTGCATGACACGCGTTTTACGCCACACTTTGAATTTATCGGTAATTTTGACCGTCACTATGGCATCTTTACGGGCTGCGGAACATCTATCCCTTACGACACCAATAGCCGCGGCAATGTGGTCGCTTGTTGTTAAATAACATAACGAATGAATAACTTTTAACACTATTGCGAATAACCTCTCTGTCAAAGTTGCAAAAATCCGTATTTCCGGTTACAAAGTGATTGCTAGCTATAAATAATTTTGGGTTAAGAATGGCTAACGCTTGTGAAATTTTGAATTGTTTTTTTGAATCATTCGTTGAATGAATCACCACACTTTTTAACCAGGAGACTTTCATGGCCGGAAAATTTGAGCTGAAAAAATCTAAAAATGGCAAAACTTTTTTTAACTTGCTAGCCAGCAATGGGCAAATTATTTTAGCCAGCGAAATGTATGAATCAAAGTCTAGCGCGTTGAACGGCATTGCCTCTGTGCAAAAAAACTCAGCAGATATCGGCCGCTTTGCCAAATTAGAGGGCAAAAACAAAGCGCCTTACTTTGTGCTGAAAGCTGGCAACCACCAAGTGATCGGAAAAAGCGAGATGTATGAATCTGAAAAAGCGCGCGATAACGGCATCAAATCTGTGCAAACGAATGGTCCAGGCGCTAAAACGGTTGATTTGACAGCGTAATTCGACTTCACCGTCAAAAGCGCTGAATAGCAATATTCAGCGCTTTTTTGTTTTTGCCCTCAAACCCTGAATCTTTACGTTATTCTTGAGCAGATGATTACCTACAAAGTTGAATTACATGACTTGAACGCACATCTGTTTCAAGTCACGCTCACCATCCCCGAGCCAGCCATCACGCAGCATGTGTCGCTGCCTGTTTGGATTCCAGGCAGTTATTTGGTACGAGAGTTTGCCAAGAATTTGCAAAAAGTAAGCGCTCACCAAGGCAAGAAACAGCTAGAGGCGATTCAAGCGGACAAATGCTCTTGGCAAATAGATTGCGACTCTTCGAAGCCATTGGTGATTAGCTACGAAGTTTTCGCCCATGACAACTCGGTGCGCACCGCTTGGTTGGACGATACGCGTGGTTTCTTCAACGGGACAAGCATGTGCCTGCGCGTTGAAGGGCAAGAAGACACTGCGCACGTTTTGGAATTAAAACCACCCTCAAGCAAACATAGTTGGCAAGTTGCGACAGGCGCAACGGTATTAAAAGTCAACAAGCAAGGTTTTGGGAGTTATTCGTTCACCGGTTACGATGAATTGGTTGATTGTCCCTTTGAATTGGGTGCTTTTTGGAGCGCTGACTTTTCGGTGCGTGGCGTGCAACACCGCTTTGTGGTGGCGGGTGCTACAGCAACATTTGATGGTGCAAAATTATTAGCTGACACGCAAAAAATTTGTGAGACTGAAATGCAGTTTTGGCATGGGAAATCATCAAAGCCACCTTTCAAAAGCTATGTATTTATACTCAACGCTGTCGATGATGGCTATGGCGGTTTAGAGCACCGCAATTCCACCGCGCTGATTTGCAAGCGACAGGATTTACCGCGTGTTGGGGAAGCCAAGCAACCCGCAGGCTACACCACGCTGCTTGGTTTGGTCAGCCACGAGTATTTTCATACGTGGAACGTCAAACGACTGCGTCCTAAAGAGTTTGCTGAATTTGACTATAACCAAGAAAATTACACGGGGTTACTTTGGTTTTTTGAAGGCTTCACCAGCTATTACGATGACTTGCTTCTGCGTCGTGCTGGTTTGATTGACGATGCACAGTATTTAGACTTGCTCTGCAAAACCGCTAACCAAGTGATGCAAACACCTGGGCGAAAAGTGCAGACGGTGGCGCAAGCCAGCTTTGACGCATGGGTGAAATACTACCGCCCAGAGCCGAACACGGCTAATGCCACGGTGAGCTACTACACCAAAGGTGCTTTGGTGGCGCTGTGCATTGACTTGACGCTGCGCTCAGAAGGCAAAACCACGTTGGACGATGTGATGCGTGGTTTGTGGTTGCGCTGCAAAGCTGGGCCTATGTCCGAACGAGATTTTGCAAACGTGCTCGAAGAGCTTTGTGGGAGATCGTTTGCGAAGGAAATCAAGGCCTGGGTGCATGGCACGGACGAGCTGCCAGTACGAGATTTGTTAGCGAAGCATGGCATTGTTGTTTCTGACGAACCTGCTCAGCTTCAGCAGCGCTTGGGTTTGCGTATCGCGGAAACTGGTGGCATCAACATCAAAGTCGTCCTCAGCGGCGGTGCTGCTGAAAAAGCAGGATTTGCTGAGGGAGATGAATGGTTGGGCATCACTATTGACAATGCTAGCAACGCGCAAAACTGGCGAATTCATAAACTTGACGATTTGGCGCAGTACATCACTGAACATCCTACAAAAAGCCAAAAGATAACCGCCATCGTTGCACGTGACAAACGACTCATTTATTTAACCTTGAACTGGCCGGCCAAGTCTGCAGAGCGGACTTGGCAATTCAAGGCGGGTAAAGAAGTCGGTGATGCTAAGCAGCTCAGCGCTTGGCTGGCTGCTTAGCTTTTACTCGCATTAACCTAATTGACGACGCGCCAGCACGCCTTGTGAGAGCGTTTCCAACACACCGACCGAGTCGTCCCAGTCAATACAAGCATCCGTGATACTCTGGCCATAGGTCAATGCGGATGGCTGGTCTTTACCTGGCGTGAATTTTTGCGCACCTGCTTGTAAGTTGCTTTCAACCATGACGCCAAACACGCTTTTTGAACCGCTGCTGAGCTGTGCCGCGATGTCTTTAGCAACGTCGATTTGCTTTTCGTGCTGTTTGCTGCTGTTGGCGTGGCTGCAATCAACCATCAAGGTCGGTGGCAGCTTGGCGGCAACCAAGTCTTTGCAAGCTGCAGCAACACTGACTGCGTCGTAGTTTGGTGCTTTGCCGCCGCGCAGAATGACGTGGCAATCGGGGTTGCCGTTGGTTTGAACGATAGCAACTTGACCATTTTTGTGGATGGACAAGAAGTGGTGACCGCCAGCCGCTGCTTGGATCGCATCCGTCGCGATTTTGATGTTGCCATCGGTGCCGTTTTTGAAGCCAATCGGCGCTGAAATGCCAGAAGCCAGCTCGCGGTGAACTTGGCTTTCTGTTGTACGTGCACCAATCGCGCCCCAGCTGATCAAGTCACCCAAGTACTGTGGTGATATCACATCTAAAAATTCGCTGCCCGCTGGCAAGCCCAAACGGTTGATTTCGATCAACAGTTGACGCGCCATGCGCAGGCCCTCGTCGATGCGGTAGCTTTCGTCCAGGTACGGGTCATTGATCAAACCCTTCCAGCCCACCGTGGTACGCGGTTTTTCGAAGTACACCCGCATGACAATTTCAAGTGTTCCTGCATACTTGGCGCGTTGCGCCAGCAATTTTTTGGCGTATTCGAGTGCGGAAACGGGGTCGTGAATGGAGCATGGCCCCATGACGACCAAAAGCCTGTCCTCCTGACCCACCATGATGTCATGGATGGTTTGGCGGGTGCGGCTGATCAATGATTCAGCGGCTGTGCCCTGAATGGGGAAAAAGCGGATGAGATGTTCTGGAGGCGGTAACACGGTGATGTCCTTGATGCGTTCGTCGTCGGTTTGACTGGTTCTGTCATTGCTATGGACATTTTTTGGATACCAAGGCTCGTTTGCTGTGTTTGTCATGTCATCACTCCTATGAAACTGTTGGAAATAAATAAAACTGAGAAAAATAAACGGGTAAAAATTTTCAGGCAAAAAAAAACCGCCAAGACTGGAGTCTGGCGGTTTGTTCGAGAAGAGCTAGCTTGGGGTTTACTTCAAGTTATTGCCTCTCGTCCGCCGGGACTGAGAACCAAAAATAAAAGTAAAAGAAGCTGAACTTCGCGATTTGCATAATATCTAATGTAGCACAAGTCCTGCAATGTCTGAGAAAATAAGCTTTATGAACAAATTTATCTATGCAAGCGTCGCCGCAGTTGTTTTGGCGGTGGGCGCTTATATTTTTGTGGGCACGGGTGTGACGACAGCACCAGAATCTACGTTTGTACTGCTAGATGGCTCAAAAATAAACACCGCCAGCCTCAAAGGCAAAGTCACCCTGGTCAACTTCTGGGCCACCAGCTGCACCACGTGTGTCGCGGAAATGCCGAAAATCATCGCGACTTACGACAAATACAAAACCAAAGGGTTTGATACTGTGGCCGTGGCGATGAGCTACGACCCACCAGCTTATGTGGTCAACTATGCTGAAACGCGTAAGTTGCCGTTTAAAGTGGCGATTGACAACACGGGCGCTGTGGCTAAGGCGTGGAATGAAGTGAAGCTGACGCCCACAACTTATATCGTCAACAAACAAGGGCAGATCGTGAAACGGTATGTGGGTGAGCCTGATTTTGCAGAGCTGCATGCTCTGATTGAAAAGCTGCTGGTCGCAAGCTAGTTTAAATCGTCAAAAATACAGGAAATTCAAGCTATAGCCGGCGTTTTTCCTGTCTACATAGCTATAAAAAATATAGCTATGTAGACTTGCCAATGATTAATTTGCTTTAGCTTGGAACGAGTCGTGGCAAGCTTTGCACGAACCGCCAGCCGCACCAAAAGCAGCTTTGATATTGTCTAAATTGCCGGTTTTTGCGGCCGCTTCAAGTTTGGCAACTTCGGCAACCATTTTGTCGCTTGCTTCTTTGAATTTTGCGCCTTCTTTCCAGATTTCAGGAAGTGCCCGCGTTTTCAACGCTTCCGTGTTTGGGGTAAAAGCGGCCCAAGGCAAGGTGCTCAAAGTTGCCACCACATGGGCGCTGTCCTGTGCCGCTTTGGCATCAAAAGGAACGCGGCCATTGACCATCGCACCAATACGTCCGAAATGGCTGCCCATGACCGACAGCGCACTTTGGCGGTACTTCACAGCATCTTCTGGTTTTTGAAATTGTGCGCTGGCAGGTGCTGCAAATACAACAGCTGCTGCTGCGAGAGTGAGTGTGGCGGCTACTTTCATAAATCTCCTTTGACTAGAAAAATGGTTGGCTAAAAAGTCAGACTTAAGC
>JAYUJX010000319.1:0-1525 GCA_043764955.1 Polaromonas sp. | reverse complement strand
CAACCAAGCGGTATGTAATGCGCAATACATAGCGGCTAGTGTTGCGCGTTCAGCCGCAGTGAGGGTGAAAGACAGTGATTTTTGCAAATGTTGGCCTTTCTGGATGACCCAGACATCAAGGCTATTGGTAATAGTATTTTCAGACTTTAAGGCTTTATCGACAACGAACGAAGGCATCGCAAAAATTTCAAGATCAACCAATCGTTGAATAATCTCTAACGACCCTAATTCGGGCGCAGCGCCATCTAGCAACAAAGCAAAGTCGCGTCCGCCCATGAAACGCGCGGTGGGTGTGGCACGACCCAGCACATCCACATTGGCAAGCATGTCATGTTCGACTTTCAAAGTGGCTGTTGGTGCTCCTAGTGCCATCAGCACGGTCCAAGTACCTGAAGACACCACAGTCAAGGCTTGCGAACTTGCGCTCTGGTCACCTGTTGTCGGCAGATAACGCGCCAAACAGGCATTGCTGTCATGTGCGCCAACATGCACCTTGCAGTGCTTGGGCAGACCCCAGGCCATGGCAATAGCAGGGCTAACCGTACCAAGCACGTCCCAGGCAGAGCGTAGTGGCGCAAACAGAGCCGACCAACCCTTGTTTTTAGCCAAATTGGAGAAGCTGCCCTCCTGCGGATGCCAAAGATGTGTATGGCAACCTAGTGATGACACCTCACTTGCACGCTGACCACACAAACGCCAAGTCCAGTATTGGGGGTACGGTAGCAAGCAACGGGTACGCAACCAAGCGCCTGGCTGTAGGTATTGCATGTAGAGAAGCTGGCGAGCGGCGTTCAAGCCAGCAGGTAAGTCAGGTGACAATGTGTCCGCAAAATCATCGGCCACGTCTTCAGGCTCCCGAGCCATCAAAGAGTACTGAGCCAGACAGTCAAACTCATAATCCAGTGGCTCCCAAGCAAGTCCCTCTTCATCCAGCGCCACAATAGCCGCACCATGCGTAGAAGCTATGGCGTGGCTACATCGCGCGGTGTTGGTCGATTCACGCAGAGTCTGTGCCATCCAAGCCTCCAAACCATGCACATCCAACGCAAGATAACCTAAAGAAGATTGCACGCTGACATTGTCGCGTTCATGATGCTCAACCACAGAGCCGCTGGTATCTACCATCAGCAACTTGGCATGACTTTTACCAATATCGATGACTAGGGTAAGTTCATCTAAAGTGTGGACGAGAAGTTGCATCGAATTAGTCAAAGCTCAGTAATTGAATTGGTCGATATTTTTAATATCGAAAGTAGTGGGGGCGCCAAGAATGACCTCTCCTTTTGACCCTACGGTATAGCGACCCAGCCGTACAGCCTCGAAAACGTCGCCCTTTTTGCCACTGATCACACCAGAAACCAAATTGGCAGCGGCATAAGCAGCCAAGTACCCCAGATCAACGGGGTTCCAAAGTTGAAATGCACTAACTGTGCCGTTTTTGACAAAGAGGTGCATTTGATTCGGTGTACCAAGACCCGTGAGCTGTATTTTTCCTTTTAGTGGTGAACGAGCCAAATACTCAGCC
>JAYUJX010000318.1:0-5459 GCA_043764955.1 Polaromonas sp. | reverse complement strand
GGCCGCGTTGTTTGAGCAGATTCTGCGTTTGTGCGGCTATCCACGGCGCGGGCGGAGATGCGACTTGAGCTTCTTCTGCACTCATGTCGTGCTACCTTTTTTCAAAAACCCTTTAGATTCAACCGCCTGCAACACATCCGCCCAAACTGCTTCACGGCTTTGGTTAGCGTTGATTTTGGCGAAACGGGCTGGATTCTCAATCATGCGTTTTTGGTACCCTGCTGCCACTTGGCGGAAGAATTCGACTGGTTGGGCTTCGAACTTGTCGGGTACGCGGGTACCGGCGAGGCGTTCGGCGGCGATTTCGGGGGGCAAATCGAACCAAATCGTCAAATCTGGCTGTCGAACGATGAAATCAGCCGAGTTGTTCGCAAGGAGCACGTCATTCCCGCGAAGGCGGGAATCCATGCCTTCATTCGTGGATTCCCGCCTTCGCGGGAATGACTCTATTTTTGATAAATCAGGCTCTATCCGGCGTATTTCCTGCGTGAACAGCTCTAATATTGATAGCGTTTTAAGATCAAAACTACGTCCGCCGCCCTGGTAAGCAAAGGTCGCATCGGTAAATCTGTCACACAACACAACGTCGCCACGGGCTAAAGCGGGTTCTATGACTTGGTTCAGGTGGTCTCGGCGGGCTGCGAAAACCAAAAACGATTCAGTCAAGGCATCCATGGCATCGTTCAAAATCAGCTGGCGCAGCTTTTCAGCCAAAGGCGTACCACCGGGTTCGCGGGTTTGAACCACTTTGTCAGCGCCGAATTCAGCTTTGAACGCGGCAACCAAGGCATCAATATGCGTGGATTTACCAGCGCCATCGATCCCCTCAAAGCTGATAAAAAGTCCCTCTTTCACGCTTGTCATCTTATTTACCCCGAATGTACTTGTTGACGGCCCGATTGTGGTCTTCCAGCGTGTCGCTGAACTGGCTATCCCCCGTGCCGTCACCCTTGGCTACAAAGTATAAATAGCTGCTAGGTTTGGGCTGTACTGCCGCCAAAAGCGCCGCTTTGCCGGGCATGGCGATGGGCGTGGGCGGCAGGCCGGTGCGTCGGTAGGTGTTCCAAGGGTTGTCGTCTGCTTTTGCACTCAGCCAGTTGCCGTCGTAATCTTTGCCTTTGGCAGGGCCTGCGCCGTAGGTGACCGTGGGGTCGGTTTGCAGCGGCATGCCAATGCGCAGGCGGTTGTTAAACACGCTGCCCACCATGTCTCGGTCGGCCTTGCTGCCGGTTTCTTTTTCGACGATGCTGGCAAGCGTCAAGGCGTCGTCCATGGATTTGAGTGGCGAATCAGCGGCGCGCATCTCCCACGCGGCATCCAAGTTTTTGTTCATGGCCTGCAGGGCGCTTTTGAGGACGACCCAATCACTGTTGCCTTTGGTGTAGGTGTAGGTGTCGGGGAAGAAGCGGCCTTCGGGCTCCAAGCCCGGTTTGCCCAATTTTTCCATGATTAAATCAGTCGATAGCCCACGTGTTTCCTGCCTAAGATGCTCTGCTTTTGATAGTGCTTGTCGCAGCTGATTGAACGTCCAGCCTTCCACCAAAGTGATGGTTTTGAAGGCTTGGTCGCCGTTGACCAGTTTTTTCAGCAAGCTGCGCGGGGTGATACCTGCCTCCAGCTCGTAACTGCCCGCCTTGATTTTGCGGGCATCGCCAGAGACGCGAAACCACAGCTGCAACAGGTTGGGCTGGGTTTGCACGCCTGCGTCTACGACCTGCTGGGCGACGGTTTTGCCTTGAGAAGCTGCATTGGATTTGTCCAAGGTGAATTCAACGGTTGAAAATGCCAAATCTAAAGGCTGGCTCACCCACCACGCCAGTGCGCCCGCGCCTGCAGCGGCAAAAATCGCCAACAGCGCTACGACGGTAAAAAGCCTCTTGAACATCAACAAATCGCCCTAAAAATAATTCCTATAAATTAACTACATCAATCTACGATGATAATTCACCTATGAACCTAGCCTCCCCACCCAGCCTACAAAACACACAAACAAACGCTGAATTTTCCTCTGGCTTACCCTCAGGCGTGATCAAACTTGAGCATTTGGGCATCATTCGCGTGACAGGTGCGGATGCAGCGTCGTTTCTGCAAGGTCAGCTGACCAACGATGTGGCGCTTTTGGGCATGAATGAGTCGCGTTTGGCGGCTTTTTGCTCGGCCAAGGGGCGTATGCAGGCCTCGTTCACCATTTATAAGCACCCCGCTTTAGATGCAACGCAAACAACGCCAGATATTTACATGGTCTGCAGTCGAAACATTTTGGCACCCACTTTGAAGCGTTTGAGCATGTTTGTGATGCGGGCGAAGGCGAAGTTGACGGATGTGACGGATGAGTTCAGTATTTATGGGTTGACAGGAAACGCTATTAATTTAATAGCTACTAAGTCAATAAATACGCCGGATAAAATCATATTTAATGCCTCTACAGCAATTGCACTACACCCTGCCTTGGGTCAAAACCGTGCGCTGTGCATGACACCTGTTGGCGATGCCGTGCCCGTTGGAGAAGCACTGTCTGCGGAGCTTTGGCACTGGGGCGAAGTCCACGCTGGCATTGCTACCATCACCGCGCCGATTGTTGAAGCCTTTGTGCCTCAAATGCTGAATTACGAGTCTGTCGGCGGGGTGAACTTCAAAAAAGGCTGCTATCCGGGACAAGAAGTGGTAGCGCGGAGCCAATTTCGTGGGACGTTGAAGCGGCGGGCTTATATTGCGCAAATCGACGCTACAGACACACAACCCCTTGTCGGACAAGAGGTTTTTCACGATTCAGATGCTGAGCAACCTTGCGGAATGGTGGTGCAAGTTGCTAAAAACCCAGCGACTGATCCAAGCGGTGGCTATTCGGCAATTGTGTCCATGCAAGTCTCAGCAAGTACTGGTGGGAAGCTGACTTTGGGGTCAGTCAGCGGTGCAAACATCACTTTGTTGCCGCTACCATACCCTTTACTTGAAGATATTTGAACCGAGAAAAATCCATTAGATCTAACTCCGTCATTCCCGCGTAGGCGGGAATCCACACGCGCTGACATGGACTCCCGCCTTCGCGGGAATGACGGCACGAATGGATTGTCTCGTTTACAGCTTTTTCATCATTTCAATATGCGGCATGCCTTCGTCGTCAAAAGGCTCGCCCTGCGCTGTAAACCCTTGTTTTGTATAGAAATTTTGTGCATTCCACTGTGCATTTAGCAAAACCTGCGCATCTCCCCGATCTTTTGCCGCTGCGACAAGGCTGTTAAGAATGTCCCTTCCCAGCTTTGAGCCGCGCATAACGCGGTGTACCGCCATGCGGCCAATTTTGCTGGTTTTGAGACCATCCACCATGCTGGTTGGCAGCAAGCGACCTGTCGCTAGTGGTTTACCTAGGCGGTTGTAAGCAACAGCATGCACGCTGGTGGCGTCGTAAGCGTCTTTTTCAATCTCCAAAGCAAAGCCTTGCTCATTGACGAAAACCTCTTCGCGGATGACAAAGGCATCTTCGCCCAAAGTCTGCACATCGCCAGTTTTTAGCGCCGTCATGGGCTCGCCAGCTTCAAAAGCGGTCAAAAGTTCACGGAAAGCAGTGGGGAGGGGCTGCGAGGTTTGGGTCGCGGCTGCATTCGAAGTTGCATAAACGTAGATCAGCTCACAAGTCACCAGCAGCTGGTCTGAGCGGAAGATTGCGCCGTGAAAAACGACGGATGAGTTGCCGACTTTGACGCATTTGAGCATCACATCCAGCTGGTCTTCGTAGCGGGCGCTGGCGAAGTACTCAACGCTGGCTTTTTTAACGTACAAATCACCCCCCCACTGGTGCAGGGTTTCTTCGTAGGGAATGGCCATGGCGCGCCAGTAGTCGCTGATGGCGGTGTCAAAGTACATCAAATAGTGCGCGTTGAACACTATTTTTTGTAAATCAACCTCCGCCCAGCGTACCCGCAGGCGAGTGCTGAAGCGGAAGTCTTGACGAGTAGGAAGTGTGCTTTTAGCAAGTGTGAACATTGTCATGCCCACACTTTACTGGATTAACGCTAGGTTTTTAATGAAACTTGTAGTTCAGGCGCAAGTGCCAGCCAGTCCAGCTAGCGTTGGAGCTGAAGAGCTCAGTGTCCACAAACTTGCCCTTGTTGTAACTCAAGCCCAGCCACATGTTGTCTACCAAACGAGCACCGACTTCGACACCAATGCCCGATACAGCTGCACCCGTTCCCCACATACGACTGGCCATGATGCTGCCATCGATACGGTCTGTAAAGTCATAAGTGAAGCGGCCTGACAAGAGCGTGCCTTGCCACTTGGAGGTCACGTTACCAAAGGTTTCGTTCACGTACTTGAAGGCAGCTTGACCGTTGATGGTGGTTGAGCGCACCGGGTGGTAGTTTCCGTGCAGACTGAAGATGCTGGTTGTGCTGTCTTTGGGGTCTGCAATGGCGGTGCTGATGTCGGTGCGGTATTCCATACGCGCTAAACCGTTGAACTTGTTGGTCTCTAAATCACGGTAAGCGACACCGAGTTGGAAGCGGTTTTGGGTTTGATTACCCGCGCCTGTGTTCCATTTGTCGTGGGTGTACATGTGCAGATCGCGCACGATGGCAGACCAGTTGTTGTCCAACTTGCGGTCGTAGGCAAAGGTGGCATTCCACTGGTCTGTCGGACGCGAAGTGCGGTATTCCAGTTTGCCGCCTAGTTTGTAGACAGGATTAGCACTGTACAGCGCACCCAAGCTCATGGCAACGGCGTCACCTCTTGCGCCTTCAAAGGGGCGTAATGCTTGGCGCTCCGCGCTGGTGTTGATGACGAAGCCGTCAGTGATGTTCCATTGGTTGCGTACACCAATGGCTGCTGCGACGTCAAAGCCACTTTGAGCTCCAGACAAACGGTACTCACTAAAGAGTTGGCCATCTTTCATGTATTCGGTATCAATACCAATGACGGAGGTGCGGGTGTTGGTGCCGTCTAAGCTGCGGCCATCCACGTTGCCACTGAGGGTGTTTTCAAACTCATAGCGACCGTAGAGGCGGCTCTTCTCGTTGATGCGGTATTCGGCACCAATGGCTGAGCGTTGGCGACCTGTGTCGTCTGTGGCGCGCTCATACTCACCGTACAAGCTGATATTCTCTGTGACTTTGCCAGTCAATCTTGCCCGCAAGCTGGTGTATTCATTGTCGATATCACCAGATGCTGTCGTTGCGGTTGTCGTGTTCGTCAATGATGGCAACAAGCTGGCACCACTCGCGGTACTGATGCCGAAGCCCGTTGTGCTGGCAAACCCCAGACCTGGCACACTTGACTGGGTGTTTTGCAAGGTCGTGACGCCGAGTGCGCCGGATTTACCTATTTCCTTAACATGATTCACACCCAAATCGAGCATCAACGCATCTGAAATTTTGTAACTCACACTCGCGCCGCCTGCTTCTCGTTTTGAAGCCGTGACTAGCTCTTTGGTGAGTGTGATATCAACTTTAACAACGATTTGT
>JAYUJX010000317.1:0-1532 GCA_043764955.1 Polaromonas sp. | reverse complement strand
AGCGGTGAAGACACATGTGCGCTCATGGACATTTAAGATTTGATGGCCTTGTGCCCAATGTCCTTGCGGTATTGCATGCCTGCAAAAGCAAGGTCTTGCGCAACCTCGTAAGCGCGCAGCTGGGCGCTTTTAACGCTTTCAGCCAAAGCAGTCACGCACAACACGCGGCCACCAGACGTCACGGTTTGACCGTCTTTGGCAGCCGTACCTGCGTGGAATACGACAGCGTCTTCACCCACTGATGAATCTTTGCCCGGCAAACCGGTGATGACATCGCCCTTACGAGGCAACATCGGGTAAGCTTCAGCCGCGATGACCACGCCCAAGGCCGTGCGTCTGTCCCACTCCAGTTCGATTTTGTCCAACCTTCCGTGCGCGCCTGGCTCAGTCGCAGCCCAAAGCACCTCAAAAAAATCTGACTTCAAGCGCATCATGATGGGCTGCGTTTCGGGATCGCCCATGCGGCAGTTGAACTCTAGGGTTTTGATCTGGCCTTTGTTGGCACCTTCGGTCTCAATCATCAAACCGGCGTACAAAAAGCCAGTAAACGGAATGCCATCTTCCGCCATGCCTTTGATGGTCGGGAAAATCACCTCTCGCATGGCGCGGTTGTACACATCAGGCGTCACGATGGGCGCGGGTGAATACGCACCCATGCCGCCCGTGTTTGGCCCAAAATCGCCATCCAGCAAGCGCTTGTGGTCTTGCGAGGTCGCCATCACCGCCACGTTTTTACCATCGCACATAACGATGAAACTGGCCTCTTCGCCGGTTAAAAATTGTTCGATGATGACGCGCGCCCCGCCGCTGTTGTGGGTAACACCCAGCGTGTTGTCAACCAGCATAAAGTCAATGGCCGCATGCGCCTCGGCCATGTCCATCGCCACGACCACGCCTTTGCCAGCCGCCAAGCCATCGGCTTTGATCACAATCGGCGCGCCCAGCTTGTCCACAAAGGCGTGGGCAGCGACGGGGTCGGTAAAGGTGTCGTAATCCGCCGTCGGAATACCGTGTCGGCGCATGAATGCTTTAGAAAATGCTTTGGAGCTTTCCAATTGCGCGGCAGCCGCCGTCGGGCCAAAGATGCGCATGCCTTGGCTACGGAACAAATCCACCACCCCAGCAGCCAACGGTTGCTCCGGCCCCACCAATGTCAACACTATATCATTTGTAGCTGCCCAGGCAAGTAATTCGCCGGGTTCGGTGATATTTATGTTCTCCATACGGCTGTCCAAAGCCGTTCCGCCATTGCCCGGCGCAACAAACACCTTGTGCACGCGGTTGGATTGCGCCAGCTTCCAAGACAGCGCATGTTCACGCCCGCCGCCACCGATAACCAGCACATTGACCAACGCATTTTTCTTAACTACTTGATTCATAAATACCTATAAAACGCTTCTCTAAAACACTTACTCTTCTGACAACTCGGCGTTGTGAAATACCTCTTGCGTATCGTCCAAATCTTCCAGCACATCCAGCAATTTTTGCATTTTGGCAGCGTCTTCACCGGTCACTTCAACGGTGTTGTCCGC
>JAYUJX010000316.1:0-5486 GCA_043764955.1 Polaromonas sp. | reverse complement strand
GATTGCTCGCCTTCGTCATCAGCGCCAGCCAGGGTGAGCGCCTAGCATTGCAAGAAAAAGTGATCGCCCAAGGCAAAACTCAGCTGAACTTGCCAGATCTGCAGCCCATCCAAACCATCATAGAAAAACGCGCCACCTTCGCCTGCACGCCAGACGTAAAGCGACCCAGCAACCAAATCGCCGCAGGTTTACTGGTTTGCGGTGATTACGTGTCTGGACCGTATCCTGCAACGCTGGAAGGCGCGGTGAGGAGTGCGCAGCAGGCAGTCAGCTTGCTTTAGATTAGGTCGCGATTCGTCCCACCACGCGCAACTGCTTATCCTGCGCGCGAAGCACCACAATCTCACCCTGCGCAGCGCCACCACCAGTGATGTCTTGAATATTGAACATGTGCGTCACCAGCGCCATGTTGGTTTTCAAGCTGGCTTGCGCGATCCGCTGACGAACGGCCTCTACATTCGATCTAGCCTGTTTCTCATCGCCGCCTCTTGGTGAACTGATGGCTGACCAAGTTTTCACGCTGGCGGTACCAAAAGCCAAGGTTGCGGTATCGATGCAGCGGCACCACTCTGAGCTAAAAACCTGAGTGATGGGCACGTTTTTAGACCGAATCAATTCACCCAAACGCCTAGATTGTGCACGCCCTTCTTCGCTCAAGTTACGCTGCGTACTACAAACGCCCAGCTTAAAACCCTGCGGGTCAAACGTGCCCGGCGCGTCGGCGTGGCGAATCAGCAAAACGTACCCACCCTTGCGCAGTTCCTGCCAGAGCGCTTGTTCTTCCAATGGGTTAACAACTTGCGCGTGCAACAACTGCACAGACGACAACGCTAAGATGCCGAATGAAAAATCGCGCCGAGTTAATGTTTGGTTGCTCATCTTGTTTTGCATGGGTTTTGCAGGTGATTAGCTAATTATTTGGTGTTTGTGCTTAAATTTTAGGCATGGCAGCGAAGTTATACCGCTGAACCCGATAAAGCCGTACCAAAAATACGGGTTGATTTTTGGTTCAACCTAAAACCAACTAAAACCAACCCATTGCAACAAGTTAAGCCACAGCGTAACGCAAGCTGCCAAACAAACCGTCTTTTTCGTCTTCAGGGCCAGCTGCAAAATACAAGGCATGAGTGTCGCCCAAGCTTTCACCGTTGCCAAACTGCAAGCCCCATAAGCCGGCAATACCCACAGGCTTGCCGGCTTTGTCGCGCACATCGTCTAGGTAAACGCCCGTGTCGCGCTTGAACGCGCAAATACGGCCTGTACCACCGAAATTACCCACTAAAACTGCACCAGACAACAGCCCATAATCTGCTGGTGCAATAGCCAAACCCCAAGGCGCGTTGAGGCGCAGGGCATCGTCAAAAATGCGAATCAATTGGCCAGCCAATGAAAACTCTACCAACTTGCCTTTGTTGGGCTTGTCGCCGCTGGCAGTTTCAGCGGCGGTGTCTAAAGCGTCTTCCTCTGCGGCATAAAAGCTGCCTTTTGGCGCACCCTTTATAGGGTTAGCGCGGCTGATGGCGTAAGTGACAAACACGCTGCCATCCAGCACCTGAATATTGAACGGTACTGGGTCGCCTGGGACGACTGATTTCACGCTGTCTGCAGAGCTTGCGCCGCTGCCAAACGGATTGACAAAGCCAACGGTGGGTACTTTTTTCCAGTTGTCATCGAGTGTGACAATGCGCGGTTTAGCGCCAAAATCAGCCAGCCACAAAGTATCCCACGTATCCGTTTTCACCGCAGCACCGAAGAAGGCGCTACCGTCCGCACCGCCATCGTATTTTTCTTGCGCTGCACCGTCTACACGAACGATCTCACCTGTGCTGCTGCGGTCAGTCCAAGCACTGACTTTGCCTGAATCGGTGACAAAAACAAAACGTGCTGAACCGTCAAATTTGGTCTTCACAGCACCTTGTGTGGTGGTTTGCGTGGCAGTTTGACCATTCACGCGGAAATGCTTGCTGTCCAAGTCGGCACCATTGAAAACCACGCCTGTGATTTTGCCTTTGCTGGCATCGTCTGTGCGGGCATCTGCGCCTGAGACGGTGACTACTTTCAAACCATCTTGCGAAAAAGCGGCTAAATTGGGTGTTTTTGAAGCTTTCACGTCACCCACATACTGAAAGCTAGCTCCACCTGCGCCCACCCAAAAATGACCACCTGCACCTTTGGGGCGAATCGCGATGCCCCATGCGTTGACAAAGCTGGCGTCTGTGAACGTGGCGGCATAACTAGCATTGCTACCGACCAGATTTTGCTGCAGGTAGTTGTTTTTCAATACTGGCGCTGGCGCGAGGACTGGCGCGGGTACAGCTGATGCAGGCACAGGTGCTGCAGGTGTTTTGCTGGAGTCAAAACAGCCACTAAGTTGTGCCGCTGCTGCGCCAATAGCAGACATACCGCTCATTTTGAGGAGCAATCTTCGCTGGATCAGGCTGTTGTTTAAATTAAGTTTCATATTTTCTATCTGACTTTCTTGTTGATTTTGAATGGGGAATTTGAATGAGTAACTTGAATCAGTAACTTGAAAAAGCAATAATTTTCTAAGAAGACCGCGGCTCTAAAAGTGCAGCCTTTTCATGGGTGACCAACTGCTCCAAGCCACGCCTCAACGACGAGACGCTTGGGTTTTCTACAAACACACATTGCTTGCCGGTGCGTTTGCAAAAATCTTTGACACGCCAATACGCGTTGTGGCTGATGCAGCCGGTTTGGCAAATCACCATGTCGGCGGCAGCCAAGCTGGCGTCGAGTAAATGTTGGTTGTCTTCTAAACCGCCGTCATGGTGGGCAAAACGGCCACCGACGCGCTCAACTGCGTCGCGATAACTCGCCACATTTCCAACGCGCCCACCCACGCACAAAATCGACTTTTGCTGCAGCTGCACCACAATCGGGATGACGCGCTTGGTTTGACTCATTTGGCTGGCTTGATGTGCGTTGGCGTTGGCGTTGGCTTCAGCATTTGCAGTTTCGGTTTCCGCTTTCACCAGCAACTGCTGACGCAAATCACTGATAAGCGTTTGCTGCTCAGCCTGTCGCCGCTCCAAAAGCTCCACTTTCTTTTGCAAACGCGTGCGCACTTCCAGCTCAGGCACGCCGGCTTTGAAACTGGCCAAATCGGCCGTGATGAACGAAATTTGGCTGTCTTTGCTGATGATCTGACCATGCGACTGCATTTGTGCCGTTTTAAGCTTTTCGATTTCTGCCGACTTTTCAGCCAGCACGCGCGTCACGCGCTCTTGCACGCGACCCAGCTCTCGCGCTAAAACAGCATTTTCGACAACCACGGCTTTGAATTTTGTGATGCTGGTGCGCACCACAGCGCCCGCTTGATGCTGCAGCATGTGCATGTCGCGGCAAACCACCTCTTGCAAAATCGCGTCGCAGCGTGGGTGCGTCAAAGCCGCCCAAAAAGCCCCTGCAATGTCGCCATCTTCAATCGCTTTTGTCCACAGTTGGGCAACTTCGCGTGCTGTTTTTGCAGGTTTAAAGCGCATGATGGCTGTGGCATAGCGCTGCTCAAGCACTTTTTGCAAGGCGACTGAGAGCTTGTTTTTGCAGCCACATTCCGCCACCGCGCCGACATGGATTTCATAGTCATCTGCCATCGCTTGGCCACCCAACGCTTTGTTGACCTGCGTTCGCAAAACATGCAGCGGCAGGCAAACGCCCACCACAGGGCAATGGCAGTGGTGTGGCAAATCCCACAGCCTGCGTCTGCGCGAGCCTTGGTTTGCAGTCAACTCTGGCGGCGACATGGCGCTGAAGACCTGCTGACCCGGATGTTGTGTGGGTGGTTGGGCGAATGGTTGCGTGAATACGTGATTTGCAACTTGGCCGACATTTTGATTGCACATGGTATTTTTCCTATTGCAGGGTTTTCATTATTTTAAATGATAATCATTCTCAATTAAAATTGCAAATGTAAGTTTTTACCAGTGCATTAATGAGCGAAAATGTACACATGACTTTTCAACCCGAACCCAAATTCATCCACGGCAAACCGCCTGCTAACAACGCAACCACCGCCGTTTTGCTCTGCAACCTAGGCACGCCAGATGCGGCTACCGCCCCAGCTTTACGCACCTATTTGCGTGAATTTTTGAGCGATCCGCGCGTGGTGGAGATTCCACGCTTGGTGTGGTGGTTTATTTTGAATTTGATCATCGTGCCGTTTCGCTCTTCAAAATCGGCGGCTAAATACGCTTCGATTTGGATAAAAAATGGCAATGAAAGCGGCTCGCCTTTGAAAATTTGGACGGAGAAACAAGCCAAATTACTAGAAGGCTGGCTGGGCGAAGCGGGTCACCGCGTGACCGTGCGCTATGCCATGTGCTACACCACGGGCGCGGTTTGCCCGTCGATTGCGACGCAGCTTGACAAATTCAAGTTGGAGGGCATCAGTCGCGTACTGATTTTGCCGGCTTACCCGCAGTACTCTTCGACAACCACAGCAGCGGTGTTTGACCAGGTTTACGCTTGGGCGGGCAAGGTGCGCAGCATCCCAGAACTTCGCTTTGTCAACCGCTACCACGACGACGCGGGCTACATCGCCGCGCTAGAGAAAAGCGTGCGCAAGCAGTGGCAAATCAACGGCAAGCCGAATTTCGACCAAAAAGACATGCTGGTCATGAGCTTTCACGGCATCCCTGAGCGCAGCTTGCATTTGGGCGACGCCTACCACTGCGAATGCTACAAAACCGCCCGCTTGCTGGCCGAAGCGCTGGGCTTGAGTGCGACGCAGTACAAAGTGACCTTCCAATCTCGCCTAGGCCGCGCCAAATGGTTGCAGCCGTATACCGAGCCGACCGTCATCGCCATGGCGAAAAGCGATGTGAAACGCATTGATGTGATTTGCCCAGGCTTCAACTGCGACGGTCTGGAAACGCTGGAAGAGATCAACATGGAAGTGCGGCACGCCTTCACATCGTCTGGCGGGCAAACCTTCAATTACATTCAGTGCTTGAACGACGACTCGGCTTGGCTGTCGGCGCTGTCTAGCATCACGCAGAAGCATTTGAGCGGCTGGCCGACGCAGGCTGACGATGCTGAAGCGTTGAAAACGATGCGGGATGAGGCTTTGAAGGCTGGGGCGAAGGATTAATCCATCGTTGCCCATGACAGAGATGTGAGAACGATGTGGTTTAGCTTCATGGATAATCTGCGTTAAGTCTGAAAAGC
Source organism: Polaromonas sp. (assembly GCA_043764955.1). Taxonomy (GTDB): domain Bacteria; phylum Pseudomonadota; class Gammaproteobacteria; order Burkholderiales; family Burkholderiaceae_C; genus Aalborgiella. Next base: position 299 of record JAYUJX010000316.1, on the reverse strand, counting down.
GAGCACTGGCTTGCAATTCCAACAATTCCTCCTATTTAGCCCTTTATGACCACAGCTTCTGACCGCCCAAAAGGCACCTCCCCGCGCTCTATTTCGGGACTTTTGCCTTTTTTACGGCCTTACCGCTTGCAAATTGGGCTAGCTTTGCTGTTTTTGGTGATGGCTGCGGTGTCCACGCTGGCTTTTCCGCTGGCGCTGCGCAGTTTGATTGATGGCGGCTTGGTCAGCACCGACAAAGGCGAGTCCGTCATGGCGCTGCGGAATCACTTTTTCGCGCTGTTTGGCGTGGCCGTGGCGCT
>JAYUJX010000315.1:0-1534 GCA_043764955.1 Polaromonas sp. | reverse complement strand
AAACTAGAAGGAGACAGCATGGAAACTAAGAAACTAGCACAGAGTCTGGATTTACCTAAAAGCGCCGTCGCCTTGGTCTTGGCCGGAGGTCGTGGCAGCCGGCTGATGAATTTGACCGACAGACGCGCCAAGCCTGCGGTGTACTTTGGCGGTAAATTCCGCATCATTGACTTCGCGTTGTCCAATTGCTTGAACTCTGGCATTCGTCGCATCGGTGTGATCACGCAATATAAATCACACAGTTTGCTCCGTCATTTGCAGCGTGGCTGGGCGTTTCTGAAAACGGAGATGAATGAATTTGTCGACTTGTTGCCTGCCCAGCAGCGCAATGACGATGAGAGCTGGTATAGAGGAACAGCTGATGCGGTTTATCAAAACCATGACATTTTGGAAAGCTACGGCGCTAAATATATTGTTGTGCTTGCGGGCGACCATATTTACAAAATGAATTATGCATTGATGTTGGCTGACCATGTCGCCAAAGGTCGTCAATGCACAGTGGGTTGTTTGGCTGTGCCTAAAGCTGAAGCGACGGCATTTGGTGTTATGGCGGTTGATGAGAACAGCATGATCACCGATTTTCTAGAAAAACCAGCTGATCCGCCTTTGATGCCTGGCAGCAATGACATGTCACTGGCCAGCATGGGCATCTACATCTTTAACGCAGAATACCTGTATAAAGAGCTTGAACGGGATATGGCTGATCCTGATTCGGACCACGACTTCGGCAAAGACATCATTCCACGCGCTGTTCGCAATGGCGATGCAGCTGCGCATCCATTTTCAATCAGCGCGGTTACCAGCGACGAGAACGAGGAACCCTATTGGCGCGATGTGGGTACGATTGATGCCTATTGGGATGCCAATATTGATTTAACAGCCACCGATCCGAAACTCAATTTGTACGACAAAAAGTGGCCTATCTGGACGTACCAAGCCCAGCTGCCACCTGCCAAATTTGTGCACAATCAAGTAGACCGATGTGGCATGGCGATTGAATCCGTCGTCTCAGGCGGTTGCATTGTGTCCGGCAAGGTTTTCCGTACGGTCTTGTTTTCTAGCGTTCGTGTTCACTCGTATGCCGATGTCAGTTGGTCTGTCTTGTTGCCCGAGGTTCAAATTGGCCGTGGTGCACGTTTGACGCGGACTGTGATTGACCGTGGCTGCCATATTCCGGATGGCATGGTGATTGGTGAAGATGCGGCGCTGGATGCTAAGCGCTTTCACCGAAGCGAAAACGGCATCACACTGGTGACCATGTTAATGTTGAAAAAACTGAGCGCATGAAGGTATTGCATGCTGCAGCGGAAGTTTTTCCGCTGGTCAAAACGGGAGGTTTGGCGGATGTGTTGGGGGCTTTACCGCAGGCTTTGGTTAAAGCTGGGGTGGATGCACGCTTGGTCCTGCCTGGCTTTCCAGCCATTAAGAAGGGCGTTTTAAAGCAAAAATTGGTTTGCGATATCGGTGCAGTTTTTGGAGCGGGCAAAGTCTCTTTGTGGTTGGGGACGATGCCTGGCGCAGAGCCCGAAAATAA
>JAYUJX010000314.1:0-5496 GCA_043764955.1 Polaromonas sp. | reverse complement strand
CCGACTGCGCTTGTTGCTGGTTTTGTAGCTGCCATGGCAGCGGCTAAAGCGGCTTCCAGTGCGTCATCGTCGCTGATAGCCTTCTCACCATGATCGCCATGGTTCAATCCATTGGCAGAAGCTGTCATTTGATTGTCAAACTCATGCGCATCGGTGTTGCGTTTTTGGCTGCGATGCACTTGCCCCATTTCCTGCATTTGGTTGCGCGCACCATGGATGGTGAAGCCCTGGTCGTAGAGCAATTCACGGATTCGGCGGATTATCAGCACTTCGTTGTGCTGGTAGTAACGGCGGTTGCCGCTGCGCTTCATGGGGCGCAGCTGTGTGAATTCCTGCTCCCAATAGCGTAGCACGTGAGGTTTGACACCACATAAATCGCCCACTTCACTGATCGTGAAGTAGCGTTTGGCCGGAATGGGGGGGAGAGAATTCTCCATGAAATCAATGTCCTACGTGAATAAGCTAGTAGATTACTCTAACTTTTACAGTTGTACACTGATTTAGAAAATATTTCTTCGAATGTGAAAATTACCCAACACTGAAATAAACTGGCAGCAGCTAAAAATGTAAAGAAAGTCACACAATCCGATGGCCATTTAAACGTCAGCGATTTGGTCTTTCAGCTTATGGCTGGCATGAAAAGTGATGGCGCGGCGTGCTTCGATGGGAATCAACTCGCCGGTGCGCGGGTTGCGGCCTGGGCGCGGCGCTTTGGTACGAATTTGGAAATTACCGAAGCCGGGGATTTTGACATCTTGGCCTTCAACCAACTGCTTAGAGATCAGGTCAAAAAATGCGTCGACCATGTCTTTGGATTCACGCATATTGAGCCCTATTTGCTCAAACAAGACTTCAGCCAATTGCGCTTTGGTCAAAGAATTGGTTTCTAAACTCTCTAAAGATATTTCCATCGTCGTCTCTTTGTTTTTTTATTTGAAAAAAATGACTCTTACAAGCTCACAACTCACCACGCAATCGTCCACCAACTGCCGCACTGAGCTTGACTAAAACAGCACCAACAGCAAGATCTATAGCCTCAGCGTCGTGTTTCAGTGTCGCATCTAGACTATTGAAGGTCAAGCGAACAGCCAAGCTTTTTTCGTCAGTCGTCATGTCTGTGCCTGCTGATTTTGGGCGATAAATATCAAATAAAGTGGCAAAACGAGTAAAACCATTTGATTCTGTTGAGTTGATAGCAGCCATCACTTCTGCGTGCGTTACCTTTTCAGGCACAACAATAGCTATGTCTCGCTCAACATCTTGCGTTTTCAAAACGGGCTGTGCGGCTGGCACGCTGCGTTGTAAAAGTGCATCAAGTTCCAACTCAAACAAAATCGGAGCCTTGCCGCCTTTGCCCGATTTAGTTAATTCATAAGACTGAACCCACTTAGGATGCATCTCGCCAATGTGGCCAATCTCTTGACCATTCAACAACACGCGAGCGCAGCGCCCTGGGTGCATGCTAGGGTGCTGAGCGGGTTCAAACTTCGCTTGCAGTGGTGCAAGCAAGGCTTCAACTTCGCCTTTGACGTCGAAGTAATCAGCCGCTTGCTCAGCCCTGCCCCATTGCAATTCGTCCAAATTGCCATAAACCAAGCCAGCGACACGCATCGGCTGGTGAAAGCCATCTACGGTGGTATCGGTGTTTTTCACACTCGCATCGCGCAAAAACACGCGGCCAATTTCGAAAATACGCACGCGGGCGGCTTTTCGGTCTATGTTGTATTTGAGCACTTGCAAGAGTGAGCCGAGCAGAGATGAGCGCACCACGCTCATGTTGCTGGCGATCGGGTTCAGTAGTTTGATCGGGTTGGCATTGCCGGCCAGCTCATGCTCCCAGCGCTCTTCAACGAAACTGAAATTGATGGTTTCTTGGTAACCCATGGCAGCCAAGGCGCGACGTACGGCAAACGGGCCACGCTGCGACTCAGTGCGGATTTTGGCAGTGATAGGCGCGAGTGGCGGTGTCGTCGGCAGGTTGTTGAAACCCACCATACGCACGACTTCTTCGATCAAATCCTCTTCGATTTGGATGTCAAAACGGTAACTTGGCGGTGTGACGGTGATGATCTCGCCAGCGACCGTGTGCGGCAAACCCAGCTTGGTGAACGCATCCGTACATTGTGCCAAGCTAATCGGCATGCCAATGACCTTGGCCGCACGCGCGACACGCAGATTGACCGCTTCGATTTTTGGCATGTTCGGCTGCAAATCGTCAATCGGGCCAGCGGTACCACCGCAGATATCCAGCACCAATTGGGTGATGCGCTCGATGTGTTCAATGGTTAACTCTGGGTCAACGCCGCGTTCAAACCTATGACCAGCATCGGTAGAAAAATTGAAACGACGTGACCGGCCAGCAATAGATTTCGGCCACCAGAATGCGGCTTCGATATAGATGTTTTGAGTCGTTTCAGACACAGCCGTGGCATCGCCTCCCATGATGCCTGCTAGTGATTCAATAGCTTGATCATCAGCAATGACGCCGACTTGTGCATCAACCGTGACGGTATTGCCATTGAGCAGCTTGAGTGTTTCGCCAGGCTTGCCCCAACGCACGTCCAAACCACCGTGAATCTTATCAAGATCAAAAATATGCGATGGGCGACCCAGCTCGAACATCACGTAGTTGGAAATATCGACCAAGGGGCTGACGCTGCGCTGCCCGCAACGGGCGAGTTTGTCCACCATCCACTGCGGTGTTTTAGCTGAAAAATTCACGCCTTTGACGATACGACCTGAGAAACGCCCGCACAAATCTACGGCGCTGATGTTGACGGCGAGTTTGTCTTGATGGCTCACGGCCACTGTGGGGAAGCTTGGCGGCTTGAGCGGCGCGCCGGTTAACGCAGACAACTCACGTGCCACGCCGTAAACGCTCAAGCAATGCGCCAAATTAGGCGTCAGCTTGAGCGTCAACAGCGTGTCGTCTAGATTCAAATGCTGGCGAATATCTTGGCCAATGACGGCGTCGTCAGTCAACTCCAGCAAACCATCTTTGCTGTCGTTCAATTTCAACTCATTAGCCGAGCACAGCATGCCCTGGCTTTCAACGCCGCGCAGCTTGCCCAGCTTGATCATGAAGGGTTTGCCGTCTTCGCCCGGTGGCAAGGCAGCGCCGACCAGTGCGCAAGGAATCTTGATGCCGACGCGTGCGTTCGGAGCACCGCAAACGATGTTCAACAACTCCGCTTGACCGACATTGACTTGGCAGACGCGCAGGCGGTCTGCATTCGGATGCTGTTCTGCCGCCATAATTTGACCGACGACGATGCCGGTGAACGACGGCGCGACTGGGCTTTGTTCTTCAACTTCCAAACCGCCCATGGTGAGCGTTTCGGCCAATTGGGCAATAGTCAATGGTGGGTTGCAAAATTCGCGCAACCAAGATTCTGGGAATTGCATATTTAATTTTTCTTATTTAACTTTATAAGTAATCACTACCTAAGCCGTTCGCCCTGAGCTTGTCGAAGGGTTTGCGGAGACTTCGACAGGCTCAGTCCGAACGGTCGTTTGCGTGTTCATTGGAACTGAGCTATTGAAATTGGGAAAGAAACCGAATATCACCATCAAAAAACAAACGCAAATCGTTCACGCCGTAGCGCAGCATGGTCAATCGGTCTGGGCCCATGCCGAAGGCGAAGCCGATATATTTTTCAGGATCTAAGCCCATGTTGCGCACCACGTTGGGGTGCACTTGACCGGAGCCAGCTACTTCCAACCAACGACCTGCCAGCGGGCCGGTGGCGAATTGGATATCGATCTCGGCGCTCGGCTCGGTGAACGGGAAAAAGCTGGGGCGGAAACGCAGCACCAGGTCGTCTGACTCAAAAAAGGTGCGGCAGAAATCGGTGAAGACGACCTTCAAGTCTTTGAAGTTCACATTCGCGCCAATCCACAGGCCTTCGCACTGGTGGAACATGGGGGAATGGGTGGCGTCGCTGTCGACGCGGTAGGTACGACCTGGCGCGATGACGCGAATCTCTGGCATCTGAGCGCCAGCATCGATGAGCGCACGGTGCTTTTTAACGTGTTGCACAGCATATCGGATCTGCATCGGGCTGGTGTGGGTGCGCAGCAGGTTGGGTGCAGCTTCCGTACCGCCTTCCACATAAAACGTGTCGTGCATGGAACGCGCGGGGTGGTCTTCAGGCGTATTGAGCGCTGTGAAGTTGAACCAATCGGTTTCTATCTCAGGGCCTTGCGCCACATCAAAACCCATGGAACCGAAAATCGCCTCGACAAGCTCTAATGTGAGTGACACAGGATGCAGACCGCCCTGCCCGCGCTTGCGGCCTGGCAGCGACACATCCATTGCCTCGGCTTTGAGTTGCAACTCCAGCTCGGCATCAGCCATTGCTTGACGGCGGCCGGTCAAAGCGGCTTCAATCGCCTGTTTTGCCACGTTGATGGTTGCACCGCGTGATTTTTTCTCTTCCACGGGCAGTGCAGCCATGCCTTTCATCAGCTCGGTGATGCTGCCTGTTTTGCCTAAAAACAGCGCTTTGGCGTTTTCCAGATCGGCAGGTGTGGCAGCCGCGATGAAAGCTTGCTTGGCGGCGTCAACAATGGCGTTCAGTTCATTCATGTTTTTTTGTTTTGGAGCTATCCAACAATTATCCAAGATTATCAATACAAACCAACTCCGTTCGGACTGAGCCTGTCGAAGTCTTCATAAGCCCTTCGACAAGCTCAGGGCGAACAGGAAAGTGATAACTTCGATTTATTTTAATCAATATCCACAATGAAAAAGGGCTAGCGCAATCAAGCTCTAGCCCTTGTTTCTATTGCCTAAGCCGCTATTTTATCAATAGCGTTGCAAGCTGAAAATCAAGCAGCCAGTTTGGCTTTAACTTGTTCCACAATGCTTGCGAAGGCAGCTTTGTCGTGCACGGCGATGTCAGCCAACATTTTGCGGTCAACTTCGATAGAAGCTTTCTTCAAACCGTTGGTGAACTGGCTGTAGGTCAGACCGCATTCACGCGCAGCGGCGTTGATACGGGAGATCCACAAGCGGCGGAACACGCGCTTTTTGGTACGACGGTCACGGTAGGCATATTGCCCAGCTTTCATGACCGCTTCTTTGGCGACCCGGAAAACATTACCGCGGCGACCGCGAAAACCCTTTGCGAGGGCGATGATTTTTTTGTGACGGGCTCTGGCCGTTACACCACGTTTGACGCGAGGCATGTTAGTACTCCTTGTTCGTCGTTAATTAAATGCCTTGGCCGGGCAACATTTGTGACATACGGCCCATATCGGACTTATGCACTTCTGTTGATCCGCGCAGATGGCGTTTGTTTTTGGTGGTCTTCTTGGTCAAGATGTGACGTTTGAAGGCTTGACCGCGCTTGACGGTGCCACCTGGACGAACGCGAAAACGTTTTTTCGCGCCACTTTTGGTCTTCATTTTGGGCATTTTCATGCTCCTTTTCTATTGTGCTCGTGAGGCGTTTACGAACCTACGCAAACTTGTTGGCCCCGAGCCACTTGTTA
>JAYUJX010000313.1:0-1539 GCA_043764955.1 Polaromonas sp. | reverse complement strand
AAGTAGCGTCTGTAGCCAATATTTTGGTAAATCCTGCACCTAAGCCACCACTTGCACCGATAACGATAGCGGTTTTTGGGTCTAAATTGTGAGATTCTGCTTGGTTTGAGTCCATTCCTTATTGTATTTAAGAGTAATACTGTGCGATAATTTGAGGCTAACCGGACAAGTGCGAAGCATAGGGTTTCGTGGCTGGCCAAACTGATCTCTAGTAGAGAATAAGGAATAGAAAATGAAAGACGGCATTCACCCAAATTACCGCGAAGTTTGCTTTTTGGACTTGTCCAACAACTTCAAGTTTGTGACTCGTTCATGCGTTAACACCAAAGAAATGGTGAAAATGGAAGACGGTCGCGAGTTGCCATTGTACAAATTGGATACCTCAAGCGAGTCACATCCTTTTTACACCGGCACACAAAAATCTGTCGACAACATGGGTGGCCGCGTTGAGCGTTTCCGTAACCGTTTCGGCAAAACTGCTGCAAAAACTGAAGCGGCTGCTGAAGCTACAGCTGCTTAATTCTTGTATTAAAACAAGAAAAGCAACATATAAAAAGCAGTACGATTTTGTCGTGCTGCTTTTTTTTGGTCAAAATACAAGCAATAACCAACATTTAAGCCAACCATGACATCGATTCCAAGCCCAGCCATCGTTGCGCAAAGCGTAACAAAGCGCTTGTCACGTCGTGTGTTGTGGTTGTTTTGCTTGGGTTATATACTGCCTGGTTTTATTGGGCGCGAGCCTTGGAAAAATGCGGATGTTTCAGCGTTTGCATACATGCTGGCGTTGTTCAATGGACAAAGTGACTGGTTGGCACCGCAATATTTGGGGCAAGCGCCTGAAGGGTCTGCTTTGTTGCCATATTGGCTGGGCACATGGGCGCTTCAATCAACACCAAGTTGGATTGAGCCGGCTTTAGCCGTGCGCTTGCCGTTCATGGCGCTGCTGGTGTTAACGCTGTTAGCCACATGGCATGGGGTTTACTATCTAGCCAGAAGCCCGCGCGCCCTGCCCGTGGTGTTTGCTTTTGGCGGCGAAGCCAAGCCCAAAGATTACGCCAGAACCATTGCCGATGGCGGTTTACTCGCTTTGATCGCTTGCTTAGGCTTAGCCCAGTTTTCGCATGAAACGACGCCTGCACTTCCGCAAGTTTGTTTTGCAGCGATAACTTTTTATGCGGTGTCAGCCATGCCGTACCACCGAATGGCTGCTGCGGTTGCATTCTTAGTTGGTTTACTGGGTTTGACGATCAGCGGCGCACCGACTGTAGCCATGGCATTGGGTTTAGGAAGTGTTTTGATCTTTGCCACGGATGCACAGTTTGAAGACAACAAACGCGATGCTATCGAGCGCGTTGACCGCGTGCGCTACAGTGGGTGGATGTTCTTTTGTGTTGTTTGCGCAGGTTTACTGGCGACGGGCTTAAACCTTTGGCGCTTCACCGCTGCGTTGCCCAGCGCGACTTGGCAAGAGGCTCAAATCGCCAGCCGACTGCTTTTATGGTTTGCGTGGCCAGCTTGGCCTTTGGCGATTTGGAC
>JAYUJX010000312.1:0-1541 GCA_043764955.1 Polaromonas sp. | reverse complement strand
AGCGTGCGGACCACCTGGCTGACACTCTACATTCACCCAGCAGAAAGCGCGGCGAATTACTAGGCTACCAAGATCGGCTGAAGGATAGCAGAAAGGATTCAGAGAAATCATTTGTATGATAGATTGGTAATACAACGGAGACCACTACATGAGCGATACAACGGGCTACATCCCACCCACCGTCTGGACTTGGGACAAAGCCAGCGGCGGCAAGTTTGCCAATATCAATAGGCCTATTGCTGGGTCAACGCACGAAAAAGACCTGCCTGTGGGCAAGCACCCGTTTCAACTGTATTCACTGGCGACGCCCAATGGCGTAAAAGTCACCGTCATGCTGGAAGAGCTGCTGGAAGCGGGTCACACAGGGGCGGAATACGACGCGTGGTTGATTCGTATCAACGAGGGCGACCAGTTCGGCAGCGGCTTTGTGGCGGTGAACCCGAACTCTAAGATTCCTGCGCTGATGGATCGTAGCGGACCCGTTCCGTTTCGGGTGTTTGAGTCTGGCGCAATTTTGCTGCATTTGGCTGAAAAGTTTGGTGCTTTTATTCCAACTGATGCTGCAAGACGGGCGGAATGCCTGTCTTGGTTGTTTTGGCAAATGGGCAGTGCGCCGTATTTGGGCGGTGGTTTTGGCCATTTCTACGCCTATGCGCCCACCAAAATGGAATACCCCATCAACCGCTTTGCCATGGAAGTCAAACGCCAATTGGACGTGTTAGACCTTCGTTTGGCGGACAACCGCTATTTGGTCGGCGACAACTACACCATCGCCGACATGGCCGTGTGGGCTTGGTACGGCGCGCTGGCGATGGGGTTGCAGTATGAGGCGGGTGAGTTTTTGCAAGTGCAGGAATACAAAAATGTACAGCGCTGGACCAAAGAAATCGCCCAACGCCCCGCCGTACAGCGCGGCCGCATGGTGAATCGCGTGATGGGCAAGCCCGAGAGCCAATTGCATGAGCGGCATGACGCTAGCGATTTTCAGACCAAGGTCCAAAAAGTGCAGTAATTCTGTGGGTATCAATTTCCGTTCGCCCTGAGCCTGTCGAAGGGTTTTGAAGGCTTCGACAAGCTCAGCCCGAACGGTGTTTTTGAGAAAGTAAAAAAATATGATTACCCTCTACGACTGCGCCACCGCCCCCAGCCCGCGCCGAGCGCGCATTTTGCTGGCTGAAAAAGGCATTGCCCATGAGACCGTGCAGGTCGATTTACGTAACAAAGAGCAGCTCAGCGACGCCTTTCGCGCCATCAACCCGCAATGTACTGTGCCGGCGCTCGTCAGTGGTGAAGGCGATGTTTTCACAGATAACGCCGCCATCACCGCCTATTTAGAAGCCCGCTACCCAAATCCGCCACTGCTTGGAACCACACCAGCAGAAAAAGCCGAAATCGCCAGCTGGCACTGGCGGGTTGAGTTTGAAGGCCTGCTCGCCATCGCCGAAGCCCTGCGCAACAGCGCCCCCACCATGGCCAACCGCGCCTTGCCTGGCCCTGTGGACTACGCACAAATCCCCGAGTTGGCGCAGCGCGGCCTAGCG
>JAYUJX010000311.1:0-5528 GCA_043764955.1 Polaromonas sp. | reverse complement strand
AGTCGTCATGAACAAGCGAGGCATTGTGTAAAAGCTCAACCACTGCAGCAATGCAAAGCGCGTCATCCTCTGACACGCCAAGCGCCGAACAGGCTTGGATGGCCAAACGGGCTCTAACTCGTCTTCCTCCAGAACTCAGGTGGTAGATGGCTGCTTGTTGCGCACTAGACTGCGGTTGATTGGTTGCATGGATACCTGCGCTGTAAATTAAACTATAAATTAGCTTTTCAAGCCGGCTTATCAAATTATCTCTAACATCTAGCATGCGCCTAGGTACAGTGATAGCTTGTGCAAACATGATGATGTGCAACAGTATTTGAAATTGTGTTACCTAGAACCAAGTGTCCCACGCGCATGCATGGGATACTTGGTCTGAGTTTGTCAAAGGCTTACTTCTTCGCAGCGCTTTCAGATTCACTGACAGCCACACTCCAGATGATCAAGCCAAACGCAATTTTGTTTAGCACGTCGGCTAGGTTGTAGATCAGATTTAAAGCATTGGCACTAGCTTCTGGCCCGCTACCCGTGAGGTAGCCGAAGAAGTAACCAATCGGGTAGATCGCCCAACCAATAGTAACAATCAAACGCATCGTGCTAAAGGCTGACTGCACTGAAGGCGGAGCACTTTGCGCGTTGATTTTACTGGCTTGACCTGCAAATATCTCGTACAAAATAAAAGCCCATCCTGCCATACCAATGATAAACGCAGGCCATACTGCCATGTAGCCAGCTTCGCCCAAGTAGCCTCCGACGAGCATGACAATCGTACCGATCATCAGTCGCCAAAATACGCCTGAGGGTACTTTGGTTATAGCCGACAAGATCAGGTAGAACTCGATCATCAACAAGGGCACAGTGATGAGCCAGTCGATGTAGCGAAACACCGTTGGCGAGGAGCCTGTGTTGACCCATACTTCTCGCATGTACAGGTAATGAACGGCCGCTACTAAGGTGACCAAACCTGAAACTGTCAGCGAAGTTTTCCACTTGGCAGAGACTCGGTCTCTTTCCAAGAAGAAAAACACGGTGGAGGCCATCAAAGCCATTGTGATTAGCCAGAAAGAAATCCCGACAAAATCATTAGGTTTAAGCAGTGCGCCAGTAGCTGCTGCCGCTTGTGCTGAAGCTACTGCCCCAACCAACCCTAACCCCAAGGCCGTTTTGGACCTCATACTTTTAAATATCATGCGTGTGTCTCCCTAAAAATGCATGACCGGTTAAAATGAAAAACTTTGCAGTTCTTCGCCTGTCATGATTTCAGTGATCTAGTTGACACTAGTCCAGACTAATCATGAAATTGTATTTTACTTTTATACTAGTAAGTAGGTATTAGGGTATACGAGTAAGTATATTTCTCATAGGGTTTAATAAATTACTTGATAGTTTCTGATGCAAGCAGAAAGCTTTAGTGAGGCTTCTTGACTCTTGCAGTCGTACAAATTGCAGTCTCACTATCTTTAAGAATACTTTGTGATTGCACGTTTTTGGCTAAAAGCGTCAATAGCCTTCAGAAAAAACCGATGCTGTTGAAAAGCTTGACAACATTACATGAAATCTAACAATTTGGCTATTCTAGCTATATATTTAATAGCTGCTTAGGTAATTAATACGTTGGTTGCGTGCCAATTTTATCCTTAAATTTAGCTATATAATTTAGCATGAATATTTCTGAACTGCCTTGGCCACCATCTTCGCACCAACACATCACCACTGTGCTGCATTCCGAAGAAGCCGCGACCCTAAGCATCGCCATGATTTGCCTCTTGGAGTTCACCAAAGAACTAGCCGCCAAAAGCTCGCATGGCGTGATGATTGACCAAACGGCGATTGACCAAATGGTGAAACGCCACCTTCTAGCCGCCAAAAGCAGTGAAGGGCAGGGCATGAGCTACGAGCAGGAATCCAATGTGATTGGCGAAGCTGTGAAGTTGCTTGAGGGGATGTTCAGCCAAGTGGTGGCGGTCAAGCCGGAAGAGCCGAAGATAGGCTAATTTACTGCAAATTTCATAGCACCTTAGGCATTAAATACGCCGGCTAGATGCTAATTTGAGGGGTAAAATCCGTCGCTTTTTGCACCACAGCTCCCGCCGTCAACAACCGCTTCGCCATGCACAACACCGCCTGATCCTTGCTCAGTAGCGTCGCTTGGTGCTGCACAGCAAGGTCAATAAACCGCTGATCATCGGGGTCTTTACAGGCCCATTGTGCTTTGGGGGCTGGCTCTGCCAAGGTGGCTAGTTGGTCGAACTTGTCCAGCACATCTGCCGCTGTAACTTGGTAAAAAGCCATGCGGGGCGTGATTTTTGGATAGGTGAGTACGCGCTCCAGCTCGATGCGCATGTCTTGTGTGGCGATCCAGTTCAGCTGTTTGTTCTCTAAACCCGCGAGCAGGGCGGGTTTTCTGGATGCTAGGTCTAGGTCGTTGAAGACGAAGAGGTCTAGGATGATGTTGGTGTCGAGAATCAGCACTGAATTGCGCACTTAATCTGGCTTTTTCACCCGCGCTGAACCTGCCATCATGTCGAATCTGAACAGTCGGCACTCAATCGGGCCGTTCCACATGGGCACGCGGCGGGATTCTTTGAGGCGCATTTTGGTGGGGAGCTTCATGTCTGGTGTCAGCACGTGGGCGGTCCAGCCGGCGTAGTTTTTCTTCCAGTGGGTGGCAAGTTGCGGGAAGAATTCGTCACTGTTCTCGGTTTGAGCGGTTTCGCGTTGGCCGAAGCGGGGTTGGTCAGATGATCCGTCTTGCTCAAAATCACCAGCATCGGGATTGTAGTTTGAACTTTGACGTGGGTTTTGTTGCCCGCATTGTGGTGAATTCTGTTGTGCGTTTTCACGCCCACCATTGCGTCTGGCGTTTTGACCCGCTACACCGCTGATGCCAATCCGGTCACCATACGGCGGGTTGACAATCATGATGCCGTTTTTCTTCTCATTTTCACAAGGTGGCATGCGTTGCAGCGCATCACCGCCACGGAACTGCACCACGTCAGCCACGCCAGCGCGTTCGGCGTTGCGTGTGGCAAAGTCAACCATACGGAAGGACACATCACTGCCAAAAATTTGGATATTTTCACGTTCGGTCGTCGTCAATACTGCCTGAGTAGCTTCGCTTTTGATAGCATCCCAGACGTGGGGTTGGTACGGCAGCAGTTTTTCAAAACCAAAGCGACGGGTTGAGCCTGGGGCAATATTGCAGGCGATTTGTGCAGCCTCGATGGCGATGGTGCCGCTACCGCAGCAAGGGTCGTAAAAAGGCGCGAAACTAGGTTCTTCACCCTCAACGTCTTCATAAATCGTCTCCGCCCAACCACTCGCAGCAATCATGGCAGCGGCCAAAGTTTCCTTCAATGGCGCTTCGCCCGTGTCTTGTCGCCAGCCGCGTTTGAAGAGGGGCTCGCCCGAGGTGTCGATGTAGATGGTGACGGTATCTGTCGTTAAATGTGCATAAATGCGGGCATCAGGCCATTGTGTGTTGACATCGGGGCGGATGCCGGTTTTGAAGCGGAAGCGGTCGGCAATCGCATCTTTGATTTTGAGCGCTGCAAAATTGAGCGATTGCAGCGGGCTGTGCTGCGCGGTGATCTCGATTTTGAAGCTTTCTTTGGGCGTGAACCAGATCTCCCAAGCCACATTGCTGGCGGCTTCGTACAGGTCTTGCTCGTTGCGGTACTCGCCCACATGCAATTGCACCAGCACGCGCTGGCACAGACGACTGTAGAGGTTCAGCCGCATGGCGTCGCGCCAGGAGGAGCGCAGATTCACGCCGCCCCGCATGACACGCAGATCGTCACCCTGCAAGCCGGTGATTTCGTGGACTTCTTGGGCTAAAAAGTCTTCTACGCCGGCGGCGCAGGGGAGGAAAAGTTGAAGTTGGTTCATTAAATTGGGTTGTTTAGAGCAATTTTCGTAGATTGGTAGGTGCAATCTTCAATGCATCACGGTATTTGGCCACCGTTCGGCGGGCGCAGTCTATTCCTTGCTCTTTCAGCATGACGGCGATTTTGTTGTCGCTAAGCGGTTTTTTGGGGTTTTCAGCAGCGACAAACTGCTTGATCAAGGCGCGCACAGCTGTGCTGGACGCGTTGCTGCCGCCCTCTGTGCTCAGCCCTGATCCGAAAAAGTACTTCAATTCATAGGTGCCAAACGGTGTACTCATGTACTTGGCGGTCGTCACGCGGCTGATGGTGGACTCGTGTAGCCCCAGCTCATCGGCAATGTCGCGCAATACCAGCGGGCGCATCGCCAGCTCGCCATGCATCAAAAAGCCCTTTTGTCGCTCGATGATGGCGTTGCTGACGCGCAAAATCGTGTCAAACCTCTGCTGGATGCTTTTGATGAACCAGCGTGCTTCTTGCAGGCGCTGTTGCAAAGCCATCGCCCCTGAAGCCCCTTCACCTTTGAAATTCTTCAAAGCATTGGCATAAACGCCGTGCACCCGCAATTTCGGCATGATATCGCTGTTGAGCTGGGCGCGGAATTGCGGCTCCGCACCGGGCTTGCTACGGCCTAAGACGACGACAAAGACATCCGGCACGATGATATTGCTTTGCACATCGGCAAAAATGCGGCCCGGTTTGGGCTCTAAGTGGGCGATCAGCCCGATTGCGTTTTTGATGCTTGCTTCAGATTCGCGGCACAGTTGGACGAGTTTTTTGAGGTCGCGCCTGGCCAGCAAATCAATCGGTTGCTTCAAAATGCTGAGCGCTGTTTGGCAGATCAGCTTAGCTGGGGTTGTCTTGCTTGATTCAATATCTAAATCATGCAACTTTGCCTTCACTTGCAAGCTCAAGCATTCGGCCAAATCACGCGCTCCCAAGCCGGTGGGTTCTAAGCTTTGCAGCAAATGCAGCGCCACGGTGAAGCGGTGCACCAACTCGTCTTGCTGTTCAATGTCGTTGGGGTCGCCCAGGCATTGCGCGAGCGACGGCAAACTGTCTTCCAAATAGCCGTCGTCGTTCAGCGATTCAATCAAATAGCGCAGCGCGGCGCTGTCCAATTCGCTCAGTCGCAGAGCCAAAGCTTGTCTATGCAAATGCATGGTCAGCGACTCTCGTTGACGTGCTAATTCAGTCGCGTCTAGGGTGGAATCGGAATGGTTTTGAGAGCTATTCTGAGAGGAAGACGTCGTTGCATCACCACCCCACTCGCTGTCGTCAGGCGAAATATCCACGCTGCCGTCGCCATCCCAATCACTGGGTGAGGTTATGGATTCTGCTATATCGTCAGCACTTGAATTCACCGCAATTTCATGTGGATTATCGATCATAGCCGTTGTATTAATTGCCTCACTAGCTATTGAATTAATGGCAAATTCATTGTTTTCGACAGGCGAATCACTTTGCGATAGGCCAAACTCCTCACGCACGGCTTCGTCCGTTTCACGCTCTAAAAACGGGTTTTCATCGAGGGCTTGTTCAACTTCTTGGCTGAGCTCAAGTGTCGATAGTTGCAAGAGCCGAATCGATTGCTGTAGCTGAGGTGTCAGCGACAAATGCTGCGACGTACGTAAAGAAAGCCCTTGT
>JAYUJX010000310.1:0-1544 GCA_043764955.1 Polaromonas sp. | reverse complement strand
ATTGAAGCAACAACTTAGCGAAAATATAGAAACCGCTGTTCAGCAAATGAATGCGGAGATGGAAGCCCTGATCCGCACTTGCCCGACTCAGTTTTTGTGGGGCTATGGGCGCTATAAAGAGCCTAGAAAAGAAGCCGAGAGAGGCGCTGAATGAGCGAATTTGCCTCGAAACTGGGTGCTTACATGGCCATCGGCTTCATGCGTTTGCTGGCAATTTTGCCGCTGCGTGTGGTTCGTGGGCTGGGTTGGCTGCTGGGTTCAGCGTTGTTTTACGTGATTCGCTCACGCCGTCGGGTTGCTGAAATCAATTTAAAGCTATGCTTTCCAGAGCACTCTAGGCAACAAATACAACGGCTAGCGCGTCAAAACTTCGTTTATTTCATGCAGGCGTTGTTGGATAGGGGCTGGCTGTGGCATGGCAGCGCGGCGGTAACGTTGCGTCGTTTGAAGATCACTGGGGCAGTGCAGCAACTGCAAAACGACGAACCTGTAGTGCTTTTCGTCCCTCATTTTGTCGGGCTGGATGCTGGCAACACCGCGTTTACCCAGCAAATACCGCGCAAACTCATCACCATTTACACCAACCAGTCGAATAAAACGTTCGATGCTTGGATACTCAACCGCCGCGCCCGCTTTGGTAATATTCGATTATTTGGCCGCATTGCTGGTGTCAAAGATGTTATTACTGCGCTGCGTTCGGGTGAAATGCTGGGTATCTTGCCGGATATGGGTTTTGGCCCTGAAGAATCTATCGTCGTCCCGTTTTACGGCATTCCTACTTACACTGTGCCATCGCTGCACAGATTCACGCGTTTGGGCAAAGCCAAATTAGTGCCTGTATTAAATCGCATGACAAACTACGGCTATGAAATTCAAGTATTACCGGCTTGGCAAAATTTCCCGTCAAGCAGTGCAGAAGTAGATACTGTGCTGATGAACAAGGAGCTAGAGGGTTATATTAAAACTATGCCAGCACAGTATTTTTGGGTACATAAACGCTTTAAAGACAGGCCACCCGGTGAAAAATCAATTTATTAAAAAAAAGTTTAAAAGGATAATCATGTTTATTATTTATATTATTGTTATTTTAGTTGCTGTTGTATTACTTGCCGCGCAATTTGGTTTGCTGTCGGGTAAACAACCCAATCATATAGGTGTGACGGGTGAGCAACTCAAACCACCCTCTAAAACCCGCAACAGCGTGAGCAGTCAAGCGCATTTGCATCCAGATCATCCTCAGTTGCAATATGCCGCGATTGAACCGCTACCGCTTAAAAATAACAATGCTGCAAATTCGATGCAAGTATTGGTATCCGTCTTAAAAAGCACGCCCAGCGTGACGATTGTGGACGCCAAACCGGATTACATCTATGCACACGCCACAACCAAGGTGCTGAAGTTTGTGGATGACGTGGAATTTTGGGTCAACCCCGCCAAAGGCGTGATCGAAGTGCGCAGCGCCAGCCGCTTGGGGCGTGAAGATTTTGGCGTGAATCGGGCTCGGGTAGAGGCGATTCGTGCTGCTTATCTGGCTAACTAGTGTC
>JAYUJX010000309.1:0-1544 GCA_043764955.1 Polaromonas sp. | reverse complement strand
ATTCGACAGATTGTCGAGTTATTGCTGAATCTTGCGTCCATCGCTGCAACATATCCATGCACTCAGGAACGAGCAAGCGGTTGTTGTAAAGTTTATCCAGTGTTGCACCATCTCTTCTCGCCATACATATTCCTTCTGTACAAAAAGAATAATTATCCCGACAAACGCGATGTCTTTGGCACATGCGCCATCAAAAATTCCATTTGATCTGCCAGGATACGGCGATTTCGCAAAATGAAGTCTTCCCACAAACTGGGCACATATGGCGCATAAAGCAAGGGCATATTGGCTTGTTCGGGTGTGCGGCTACTTTTGCGGTGATTGCAAGCGCGACAGGCGGTAACGACATTCATCCAAGTGTCGATGCCTTTTTGTGCAAAAGGAATGATGTGCTCACGGGTCAGTTCTTGCTCGTAAAAACAGTTGCCACAATATGCACAAACGTTGCGGTCACGTATAAACAACTTGCCGTTGGTTAAGCCGGGTTTGGATAAAAATGGATTGTTTTTTGGTACGCCGCGTGTGCCTATGATACTGTTGACGGTGATGACAGACTGCTCACCAGTGATGGCGTTGTGCCCGCCATGGTACACCGCGACTTGTCTGCCAGACTCCCAGCGGACATCTTTGCAGGCATAGTGAATCACCGCCTCTTCCAGCGATATCCAAGACTGGGGTAGCCCTTGGGCTGACAACTTCAAAACTTTCAAAATTACCTCCAAAGAAGTCACTTTAAGCTCCAATATACTCGGTTTCGATGACAAACTGATGATACGACCCAATTTGAAGGACACCACCATGACTACCCGCAAACCTATCAACCACTTAGAAACATGGCTAGATCAAGAGCAGCAAGTCCGCGCTTTGACCCTGGCTGGTGCGGGCGCAGGCGTTGCGACCCATGCGCAAATAGCCGGTAAAAATGGCTTAGAAGTGATGCAGGCTTTGCTTAACGGCGAAATTCCATTTTCAGCCATCGGTAAAACACTCGATTTCATGCTGATTGAAGCCACTGCTGGTCGAGCCGTTTTTCAAGGTACACCTGGCCCAGCACACCTGAACCCTATGGGCGGTATTCATGGTGGCTGGTATGCAGCGGTGCTCGATTCGGCACTGGGCTGCGCTGTTCACACCATGATGCCAGTGGGGCGTGGCTACACGACAGCAGAGTTGAGTGTCAACATCGTTAAAGCGATTTCACCCAAAGTATCAAGGGTACGGGCTGAGAGGAAAGTCATCCATTGCGGCCGCCAGCTCGCCACGGCAGAAGCGCGTTTGTTTGGACCAGATGGCACGTTATACGCGCATGCGACGACCACTTGCCTCGTATTTGAATTACCCAAATCCACAGCGTAAATTTAAGAGCACAATAACACCATGAGATTCCTACACACCATGCTGCGCGTTGGCAACCTTCAACGCTCGATTGACTTTTATACCAACGTGTTGGGTATGCAGTTGCTGCGCCGGTCTGAAAACCCGGAGTACAAATACTCGCTTGCGTTTGTCGGCTATGAAGGCAACCCGGCGCAGGCCGAGATTGA
>JAYUJX010000308.1:0-1545 GCA_043764955.1 Polaromonas sp. | reverse complement strand
AACGTGCGGGCATCAGCGAAGGCGCAGTTAAAAACATTGAGAACGGCTCAGGCGCCACCCTCAAAACACTGATCGCCGTTTTGCGCGTTTTAGGCCGTGAAGATTGGCTCGCCACGATTGCCCCGATGGCAACGGTGAACCCGCTGGATGTCTTGCGCGATTCTGCAACACGACAGCGTGCCAAGAGAAAAACCAAGGTAACACATGGTATCTAAAGCCAAACCAGCGCCCTACAAGCATGTACCCGTGGTTGAGGTTTACCTATGGGGTAAGCGCATGGGTGCGGTGACTTTAGATCCTGCTTATGGCTACTATGCCTTTAGCTATACACCTGAATTCATCGCCAGTGGCATCGAACCCGCACCGCTGCACATGCCGACGTCAAAGCAGGGCGTCTTTTTGTTCACTGATTTAGCGGTTGATACCTACAAACGCTTACCCGCTTTGTTGGGCGACGCTTTGCCAGATGATTTCGGGAATGCGCTGATTAACCGTTACATGGCGGAGAAGGGCATCTCTGCCACGGAAGTGACGGCGTTGGATCGCCTGGCTTATATGAACAACCGCGCGATGGGTGCTTTGCAATTCAAACCACCACGTGGCCCCAAAACCAAGATCCCGACAGCCATAGAGTTGAGCCAACTCGTCAACCAAGCACGGGATGCCGTTCAAGGCATCATTGCTGGCGATGACCATGCCAATGCTGCATTGCACAGCATCATTGAGGTGGGCACGTCTGCAGGTGGCGCACGCGCCAAAGCCGTTATTGCTTGGAACCCGCAAACCGATGCCATCAGGGCAGGGCAGTTAGAAGCACCAGCCGGATTCGAATATTGGTTGTTGAAGTTTGATGGGATGGGTTTAGACAATGAACTGGGCGTCTCCAGAGACTATGGCCGGATTGAATACGCGTATTACCTGATGGCCAAACAAGCAGGCATCGACATGATGCCGTGTCGTTTGTTATTAGAAAACGGTCGCGCGCATTTCATGACTAAACGCTTTGATCGAACCGATGATGGCGAACGCCACCACCTGCAAACCCTATGCGCCATGAGCCATTTGGACTATAAGAAGAAGGGCACCAATTCATACGAGCAGTACTTCATGACCTTGGTTGCACTAGGTTTGCCTTACGAGCAGAAGGAAGAAGCTTTCAGGCGCATGGTATTTAACGTGATGAGTAGAAATTGCGACGATCACACCAAGAACTTTTCATTCAGACTGAGGGCAGGGCAGCCTTGGGAGCTGGCACCAGCCTATGACATCACTTTTGCGCACAATCCCGCTGGGGAATGGACGCACCAACACCTGATGTCGATCAATGGCAAATTCAAAGATTTCGTACTGGCTGACTTTATGGCGATCGTCGATAGATTCGGTGTGGGTACCGCAAAATCAGTGATTGCAGAAATTCGCCAAGCGGTTGAACTATGGCCAAGCTTTGCCGAAAAAGCAGGTTTGTCACTGCCTCTTTCAGATGACATCAAAGCGCAGCTTTTGTACCTTTGAGAGGCGTATCACATGTCCATTGCCATTCCTGAT
>JAYUJX010000307.1:0-5548 GCA_043764955.1 Polaromonas sp. | reverse complement strand
CGTGCGGTTATGCATGTCAGGCGTTAGCAGACACAGTGGCAGATTGCTGGCTTGCTGCCAAGTTATTTTGGTGCCAATTTTGAGTCGGTTGCGCACATTTGGCTTGGCTGATTTTTGTACTAAAAAATAGTGCTCGATGTACTGCGCCAAGCTGCGCAATCGCAAAGTTCTTGTTTGCAATCTGTCCGTGTAGCCCAAGCCGAGGTCTAGCGACAGCTTCTCTAAACCGTTTTCAATCTCATCAGACGTCATCGACAACACCGTGGGCATGATGCCCGGATGCTTGGCTTGCAGCATGGCGGCAAAGCGCGCTGCAATCGGCACAGCGGTCGGCACAGCCCCAATCAGAATATTCCCCACAGGCTTGCTTGCCACGCTGCGCAAATCTTGCAACAGCAGTTCCCGCTCATGCATCATACGCTGCGCCGTAGCCAGTACGCGTTCGCCCTCGGCTGTTAATCCAACATAGACGCGTCCACGGTTGATGATGGCCGTGCCAAACTCCTGCTCCAGCGCTCTAAGCGCGTTGGATAGCGCCGGTTGCGTGATATGGCAAGCTAGCGCTGCTCTGCCAAAATGCTTGTGCTCATCTAAAGCAACAAGGTAACGCAGTGAGGCGAGCAGGTTCATGTCAGATTTTTCTAAAGAAAACTAATCACGTATCTTTTGAAATCTTGATGCTCGGAAACTTGCTACTGAAATCTTTATTCTTCGCAGCAATCGACACCGCCACTTGGCGGGCCACAGCTTTGTAGATACCAGCAATCTCGCCATCTGGGTCGCTCACTACCGTTGGACGGCCATTGTCAGCCTGAAGGCGAATTTGCATGTTCAGCGGCAATGCGCCCAAGTACGCCATCTTGTAGTCTGCCGCCATCTTTTTGCCACCGTCAGCACCAAAAATATGCTCAATATGGCCGCAATTCGTGCACACGTGCACAGCCATGTTTTCCACAATGCCCAAAATCGGTACACCGACTTTTTCAAACATTTTGATGCCTTTTTTAGCATCCAACAGAGCGATGTCTTGCGGCGTCGTCACCACCACAGCGCCCGTCATCGGCACGCGTTGTGACAGCGTGAGCTGAATATCACCCGTGCCTGGCGGCATGTCCACAATCAAATAATCCAAATCTTTCCAGTTTGTCTGGCGCAACAGCTGCTCCAGCGCCTGCGTCGCCATCGGGCCGCGCCAGATCATGGCTTCGTCTTGCGCCACCAAAAAACCGATCGACATGACCTGCACACCGTAGTTTTCCATCGGCTCCATGTTTTTGCCGTCCAAACTCTCCGGCTTTCCAGTAATGCCCATCATCATCGGCAAGCTGGGGCCGTAAATATCGGCGTCTAGCAAACCTACAGAAGCGCCTTCAGCCGCCAGTGCCAAAGCCAAGTTAACCGCCGTCGTGCTTTTGCCCACGCCGCCCTTGCCTGAAGCTACGGCGATAATATTTTTCACATTCGGCAGCAGCGCCACGCCGCGCTGCACCGCATGTGCTGTGATTTTGGTCGTGATATTGACCGACACGTTTTGCACGCCAGCCACGCCCTTGGCTGCAGCGATCAGCGCCTTGCGAAACCCTGCAATTTGGCTTTTGGCGGGGTAGCCCAGCTCGACGTCAAAAGCCACGTCGCCTTCGGTTAGCGTCAGGTTTTTGAGCGCTTTGCTGGTCACAAAGTCGCGTCCCGTGTTTGGGTCAACGATGGTTTGTAGGGCTTCTAGCAGTTGTTCTTGGGTGACCATAGGGTTAAATTCAGTTCAAAAAAGAGTTGTTTATGCAGGCTAAACCATGATTATTGCTAGAAGTGTAACGACAACCCATAAAATATAAGATTAGCCCTAAAAGAATCTCGTTTAATCTCATGACCGCAAATCAAACGGCTTCGCGCCAACTTTTCGTCACCACCGCTCTGCCATACGCCAATGGCAACTTTCACATCGGCCACATCATGGAGTACATCCAGGCCGATATTTGGGTGCGGTTTCAGCGCATGCAGGGGAATGCGGTCAATTTTGTAGGGGCAGACGATGCACACGGCGCGCCCATCATGATTGCCGCTGAAAAAGCCGGTAAAACGCCGCAGCAGTTCGTGTCGGATATCGCAGCAGGGCGTAGGCAATATCTGGACGGCTTCCACATCAGTTTCGACAACTGGCACAGCACCGATGCCCCTGAAAACCACGAGTTGGCGCGTCAAATCTACCGCGACTTGCGCGACAGGGCGGATGGCTCGTTGATTGAAACTAAGACGATCGAGCAGTTTTTCGACCCTGAGAAAAACATGTTTCTGCCCGACCGCTACATCAAAGGCGAGTGCCCGAAGTGCCACAGCAAAGACCAGTACGGAGACAACTGCGAAAACTGCGGGGCGGTTTACGCACCGACGGACTTGATCAATCCGTTTTCCACGCTGTCGGGCGCACGGCCCGAACTCAAAAACTCCGAGCATTTCTTCTTTAAATTGTCTGACCCGCGCTGTGTCGAATTTCTTGAAAAGTGGACGCAAGGTGTTGATGAAAACGGCAAACAGCGTTTACAGCCCGAAGTCGCCAACAAGGTCAAAGAATGGTTTTCAGTCCGCACCAACGCTGACGGCAGTATCTCTGAAGGACTAGGTGACTGGGACATTTCCCGCGACGCGCCTTACTTTGGCATCGAAATACCCGATGCACCGGGCAAATACTTCTACGTTTGGCTGGATGCGCCTGTCGGCTATTTGGCATCTTTAAAGAACCTGCTGGACAAACGCGCTGTACTTGACCCCCAAAGCCCAAGTTACGACGACTACATGGCCAACCCCGATTTGGAGCAATACCATTTCATCGGCAAAGACATCGTCACCTTCCACACCCTGTTCTGGCCCGCCATGCTGCATTTCAGCGGCCGCAAAGCCCCAACCAACGTGTTTGTCCACGGTTTTTTGACCGTCAACAACGGCGAAAAGATGAGCAAAAGCCGTGGCACGGGGCTGGATCCGCTTAAATATTTGAGTTTGGGGATGAATCCGGAGTGGTTACGCTACTACTTGGCTACTAAGCTCTCTGCTAAAAATGAAGATATTGACTTCAATCCTGAAGATTTCATGCTCAGAGTGAACTCTGATTTGATTGGGAAGTACGTCAATATTGCAAGCCGTGCTGCGAAGTTTTTAGTTGCAGGGAAGATTGCTGGCTCGCCTAAGGCGGAAGGCGCAGAAGCATTAATTACTAGCGTAAAAGCCTTTTATGAAGCGCGCGATTACAGCAAGGCGCTTCGAGAGGTAATGGCTTATGTGGATAAAGTGAATGCTGAGTTTGATAGTTGGGCGCCTTGGAAATTACTCAAAGCAGGACAATCCGAAGAGGCTGCTGTAATCAGTAGCGGATGCATCCAAGCTTTCAAAGTCATTACAGCTTGCTTGAAGCCTGTACTGCCTGCATTGGTGCGCGATGCTGAAGTATTTTTGCTATGCGGCGATATCAATTGGGAAAATGCAGCTGTGCTATTCAAAGAAGGTCACGTTATTGGTGATTACGTGCATTTGATGCAGCGCGTCGATGTGAAGCAGTTAGACGCCCTTTTTGAAGTGCCAAATATGCCTATAACCGGCGTATTGCCTGCCTTAGAAGCTACTAAATCTATAGCAAAAAACGTTGTAAAAGTGGCTGAGGAAGCACCATCTGAGATCATCACTATCGACGATTTCGCCAAAATCGACCTGCGGATTGCCAAAATCGTCAATTGTGAAGCAGTTGAAGGTAGCACCAAGCTGCTGCGTTTGACGCTGGACGTGGGCGAGGTGGACGACGCGGGGCTGGTTAAGACGCGCAACGTCTTCAGCGGTATCGCCAGCAGCTACGCGCCAGCGGATTTGATCGGCAAACACACGGTGATGGTTGCCAATCTCGCGCCGCGCAAGATGAAGTTCGGTATGTCTGATGGCATGGTTCTTGCTGCTAGTGCTGCAGACGAAAAAGCGCAGCCGGGTATTTACGTTTTGGAGCTCATGGCTGGCGCATTGCCGGGAATGCGGGTGAGGTAAGCGCTAAATAAAATCCCGTTCGCCCTGAGTTTGTCGAAGGGTTAGAAGGTTTCGACAGGCTCAACCCGAACGGGGAGGAGGTAATTACGGCGCAGTTGCCGCCTTAATCGCCGCATTGTCTACCACTGACCCCGTTGAAATCACCTTCAAATCAGGGTTGAACACAACTGTGAAGATTTTTGTGTCCGTCACATTCGGGCCGTCCATATAGCGCCAGTCGTAGTACCACTTCATTTGCAGCTCGTATGGGGTGATTTTCATGGGTTTGCCCAGCATTTTGCGCACATCTTCCATCATCATGCCGGGGGTGATTTTGGCAAAGTTTTGGGGTGTCAGCACTTGGCGCAGGGCGCTCATTTTGCCGTCTGCGCCAATCGTGATCATGTAGTTTTGCGTGCCAGCCGGTTGGCGGTTGTACTCAAAAATCTTAGTGCCGTTTTCGCCGTCCCACACCTTTTCAGGCTCGCCAAACTTCATTTTCACATCGCCTTCTGAGGCCACGCCTTCTTCCAGCTGGGAAATGCGCTGGTTGTCGCAGCCGGGCAAAAAGATCGCAAAACTTGCCAAAAGCGCTAAGGCACTGATTTTGGTGAGAAAAGTATTCGAAAAGTGGTTAAAAGTAGACACCTGCGACACCCCGTAAAATGGTTGCGATACTGCAATTCTAGTTAATTAGAGCTGAACCCCTTTTTTAGCGATATTTTTGAGAGATTTCTATGTCCATAGCCACCACCATTTTTCGCCGCCCAGATTACCAGTCAGACACGACCTTGTTCATTGATCAGCTCAAAGCCGCCAAGCCAACGCTGGAAGCCGAGCAGCGCGCAGGCCGCGCTTTGTTGTGGGACAAAAACATAGACCGCAACGCGCAAGCAGATATCAGCGAAGGCAAAGTGGCGCAATCGGCCTACGTTTATCAAACTGTAAAATAGTTTTTTATGACGGAGCAAAGCAGCCTTTTGCCTGAAGCTGTGGTGATGTCGCAAGCGCTGCCACAGGTGGTGGACCAAGTCGCTTTGGCGCGCTTGTACGGTGAGCCGCTGTTCAATTTACCGAACGATTTGTACATCCCGCCTGATGCATTGGAGGTCTTTCTAGAAGCCTTTGAAGGCCCGCTGGACTTGCTGTTGTACTTGATTCGTAAGCAAAATTTCAATATTTTGGACATCCCCATGGCGCCGCTGACGCGCCAGTATTTGAGCTATGTCGAAGAAATCAAAAGGCACAACCTCGAATTAGCCGCCGAATACCTGCTGATGGCTGCCATGCTGATCGAAATCAAGTCGCGCATGCTGCTGCCACCCAAGCGCACGGCTGAGGGTGTGGAGCCTGAAGATCCGCGTGCCGAGTTGGTGCGCCGCCTGATGGAATACGAGCAAATGAAGCTGGCCTCCATCAAAATCAACAATTTGCCGCAAATGGGCCGCGATGTGCTCAAAGCGCAGGTTTACATCGAACAATCACTGAAACCGCGATTCCCCGATGTGGACATGGCTGATTTGCAAAGCGCATGGCAAGATATTTT
>JAYUJX010000306.1:0-5552 GCA_043764955.1 Polaromonas sp. | reverse complement strand
CTTGATATTTAGTAATTTTGTTCATAACGTTTCCTCTCTTTTGGCTCAGCCTTGCGGGCAGAAATGATGCGAATCAGCTCGCTACCGGCCTCATCTTCACCCACCGTGTGGGCAACCAATAAAACCAAGCACCCATCAACCATGCCGATGGATTGCCAACGAAACTCGCTATTTTCAAAGCGATCTTGCGCCATGCAAAGGTGCGGATCAGCAAATGCGCGCACAGCCGTTTGAAAGCTCACCCCATGTTTGGCCAAATTGCTCACGGCCTTAGCGGCATCCCATTCAAACTTTGTTTTCATGCGTTAGTAATGATACTACAAATTTGGTACTACAGAATTGTTAATTGATTTTTGAAAAATGCTTTTTTGGGTGTTGAAAGGGGCACAAACCTCTAAAACACGATAGAAACACATCAATTTTAGGATCTAGCCGGCGTATTTATTGCCTAAATCGCTATTTAATTCATAGCAAATCACAATCCCTAAAGGTTTCCCGTAACCTTTTACAATGCTTCCATGAGCACCCATCACGACATTTGCATTCAAGGTTCCGGCATAGTGGCGCGGACGTTGGCGCTGTTGTTGGCTAAAGAGCGGTTTCGGGTGGCGTTGGTTAGTTCGTCTAAGTCGGAATCTGCTAGCGACGTCAGAGCCTATGCGCTGAACGCGGCTTCAAAAAGTCTACTTGAATCGCTGCGCGTGTGGCCAGATGCTGCCCACGTCACGCCGGTTTTGGGCATGCAGGTGCATGGCGACACGACGGGGCGGGTGAGTTTTAGTGCTTCGGAGCATGGGTCTGAGGCATTGGCTTGGATTGTGGACGTGCCGGCCTTGGAGGCGCAATTGCTGCAGGCGGTGAAGTATCAGCCCCTGATTACGGTTGTTGAGCAGGTAGCGAGTGCTCACTTACAAAATGCAAACACAACCATTCGACGCGATTTGACGGTGATTTGCGAAGGCAAAAACAGCACCACAAGGGACGAGCTGGGCGTGGAGTTTGATGTGACGCCCTACCACCAGCACGCCATCGCAGCGCGGTTAACGGGCACTTTGCCGCATGGTAACCGAGCGATGCAATGGTTCAAAAACGGCGAAATACTGGCATTTTTGCCGCTTTCTGAGCCGAATCAAGCGCATCCGGGGAACTCTGTGGCGTTGGTTTGGTCTGTAGCTGAGGAGCGGGCTAAAGCGCTGATGGCTTTGAGCGCTGAAGAATTTGCCGCAGAAGTATCAATCCACAGTGAACATGCTTTGGGCGAAATGACGCTGTATAGCGAACGCGCCGTTTGGCCGCTGCAACTGGCACGGGCGGATAAGTGGATTGGGAAACACCCTGAATTGGGCTCTTGGGCGCTGGCGGGGGATGCGGCGCACACGGTGCACCCGCTGTCTGGCCAGGGTTTGAACCTTGGGCTGGCGGATGTGGCGGAGCTGGCAAATGTGCTGGCTGCGGTGAAAGGCAAGGAATATTGGCGGTCTGTCGGCGATTTGAAGCTGCTGAGGCGTTATGAGCGGGCACGCAAGTTGGACGCGATGGCGCTGGGAACTGTGACGGATGGGTTGCAGCAGTTGTTTGCCAGATCCGAGTCGCCCTTGCAGGCGCTGCGCAATTGGGGCATGCAGGGGTTTGAGCGCAGTGGTGGCTTGAAGCAGTGGGTCACAAAAAGAGCGATGGGTTTGTAATTTAGATTTAGATTTGGTTTTATTTAGTTTTTATAGTTGGGATTCATACATGTTGGCATTTAAGAAATTCTCGGTACAGTTATTGACGTCTTTAGTCGCAGGCTTGCTGCTCAGCGTCAGCGCTTTTGCGGCCACGCCACAAGATGCCACCATTACTAAAAATCTGAAAGAGCGTTTGCCCAATTTGCCGGCGATTGATGAAATCAGCAAAACGCCTATGGACGGTTTGTTTGAAGTGCGAGTGAACGGGACTGAGATTTTTTATACGGATGCGGAAGGCAATTTTTTGATCCAAGGCAGCGTTTTTGACACCAAAGCGCGCAGCAACTTGACCGAAATTCGCACCACCAAATTAAGCGCGATTGACTTCTCAGCACTGCCTTTGAAAGACGCTTTCACCATCGTGCGTGGTAACGGCAAGCGCAAGATTGCGGTCTTTGAAGACCCGAACTGCGGCTACTGCAAGCGCTATGAGCGTGAGATGCAAAAAGTGGACAATGCGACTTTTTACATGTTCCTCTACCCTATCTTGGGTGCGGATTCAGTGACCAAATCTAACAACCTGTGGTGCGCCAAAGACAAAGCCAAAGCTTGGCAAGACTACATGGTGCGCGACCAAGCGGTGGTGCCTGCCACCTGCGACACAGCTGCGGTAGCTCGCAATGTTGAATTTGGCAAGAAGTACAAAATCACAGGCACACCGACCATGTTTTTTGTAGACGGCACGCGCGTGCCAGGTGCGATTGACGCGGCTCAGGTTGAGAAGATGTTGACTGCAGCTAAATAAGCTGCTGACCCCTTCTAAATAAACTGAAATTTAGTCAGCCCACAAAACCTGCAACCGCGCTAGAACTTCTGGCGCCATGTCTGCAGGTTGCGTCACCAAAGACGTCGCCAAGGCCGTGTGCGCGGCGGATGCTGGCTTTTCAGCCCCGAGCAAACGAACTGCGGTAGCAGCAATCAGCTGCGCATAGCCCGCATTTTTCATCAAATTAGCAATGGCGGTATTGGCGGTGACGTGCGCTTCGCGCGGGTGCCAGCAGTCAAAATCAGTCACCATTGCCAAGCTGGCATAGGCCATTTGCGCTTCTTTGGCGAGCTTGGCTTCGGGCATGTTGGTCATGCCAATCACTTTGGCACCCATGCTGCGGTACCAGTGCGATTCGGCCATGGTGGAGAACTGCGGGCCTTCTATGCACACGTATGCGCCGCCGCGATGCAGGGCAAAGTCTGCGCCCATATTGACTTCTTTGTGCGTTTGCGCAACGGCTCTGGCCAGCACATCGGCCAAATTGGCGCAAACTGGCTCTGCCAGAGAGGTGTGCGCCACGGCACCGTTACCGAAAAAGGTACTGTCGCGCCGTTTGGTCAGGTCGATGAACTGGTCGGGTAGCACCATATCCAGCGGCTTCATTTCGCCATCCAGGGAACCTACGGCGGACAAGGAGATCAAATATTTGGTACCCAGTTGTTTGAGGGCGTAAACGTTGGCACGGTACGGGACTTCAGAGGGAATCAACCTGTGCCCGCGCCCATGCCGCGCAATGAATGCCACACCCACGCCATCTATGCTGCCCGTGACGACAACATCTGAGGGTTTGCCAAAAGGTGTGTCCATGTGGTGCTCGGTCGCGTTTTGTAGCGAATCCATGTTGTATAAGCCACTGCCACCTATGACGCCTACCAAAACTTTTTGCATGATGAATCTACCTCTTAACCTTTAAGAACGTGCGGTTTAAATTGCAATATTTAATACCAGACACTGTAATATAGATGCAATAAACGCGACTAAGCTCAAACCGCTATAAGTAAATGCCGTCCGCAATCGATTTAGAAAGCATAAAAAAACATGCACGCTACCTTGCCGCTGCTTCAAACCAGCAACTTCCCCGCGCTGACGCGCAAGCGCTTGAGCACGCTTCAGGTCAATTTAGGCTATTTGTGTAACCAGTCGTGCGTGCATTGCCACGTAGATGCGGGTCCACACCGCACGGAGATGATGGACGATGGGTTGATTGACATGATCAGCCAAGTGCTCAAAACACGCAAAATTGAAACGCTAGACTTAACCGGCGGTGCGCCTGAGCTGCACCAGGGCTTCAAACGTATTGTGACCGAAGCACGCGCGCAAGGCGTGCGGGTGATTGACCGCTGCAATTTGACGATCTTGTTTGAACCTGGGCAGGAAGATTTGGCCGAGTTTTTAGCAGCGCAGAAAGTAGAAATCGTTGCCTCTATGCCGTGCTACTCCCTAGAAAACGTGGATAAACAACGGGGCAAGGGTGTGTTTGACCTGAGCATTGCTGCGCTGCAAAAGCTCAATGCCTTGGGATACGGCCAACCGGGCACGGGTTTGGTTTTGAATTTGGTCTACAACCCGCAAGGCCCTAGCCTACCGCCCAATCAAAGCAGCTTGCAGGCAGACTACAAGCGCGAGCTTTTCTCGCACTTTGGCATTGTGTTCAACGAGTTGTTTGCCTTGACCAACATGCCCATCAAACGGTTTGGATCGATGCTGATATCTAAAAAATCCTTTGCCCCGTATATGCAATTGCTGCGGGACAATTTTTTAGCCGAAAACCTGGAGCATGTTATGTGCCGCAGCACGGTGAGTGTGGATTGGCAAGGCTATTTGTACGATTGCGACTTTAACCAGCAGCTGGAGTTAGCAATTCCCACCGAAATCAACGCCGAAGCGACGACCATCAACCGTCCGCACTTGCGCGATTTATTGAGCAATGACCTTCAGGGAAAAGCGATTCGCGTGGCCGACCATTGCTACGGCTGCACGGCTGGGCAAGGTAGTAGCTGTGCAGGTGCCCTGCCCGCTTAAATTACCGGCTTGATTTAACAACATGAAGATAGCTATTGTTGTCCCTGTTTTTAACGAAGCTCTGGCTTTGCCACGGCTTCTGACACAGATAGCAGCCTCAAAAGTAACGGCAAACCAAGACTTTGAACTTGTTTTTGTAGATGGCGGCAGCGTTGATGACACCGTGGCTTTGATCAAACAGACTGGCTTGCGTGTCATCACCTCACCCAAAGGCCGCGCCTGGCAAATGAACGCAGGCGTAGCACAAACCACTGGCGATGTGTTGCTGTTTTTGCATGCGGATACGCAGTTGCCCAAGGATGCGCTGTCAAAAATTAAATCTAACTTGACTAGAAATATCTGCTGGGGTCGGTTTGATGTGCGCATTGCTGGCAAGCCTTGGATGTTGGGCGTTGTGGCACGCACGATGAATTGGCGATCACGCCTAACAGGTATTGCTACAGGTGACCAAGCGATGTTTATGACGCGTGTAGCTTTTCAAGCGATAGGCGGCTTCCCTCAGCAGGCGTT
This sequence comes from Polaromonas sp., assembly GCA_043764955.1. Lineage (GTDB taxonomy): Bacteria > Pseudomonadota > Gammaproteobacteria > Burkholderiales > Burkholderiaceae_C > Aalborgiella. The sequence continues at coordinate 524 of JAYUJX010000306.1, read as the reverse complement.
GATGGAAGATATTGAAGCTTCACGGCGCTTACGCCAGCTATCGCGTCCAGCTTGTATTTCTTCACTCGTGGTCACTTCTGGCAGACGCTGGGAAACTAGAGGGGTGTGGACAACGATTTTTTTAATGTGGCGCTTGCGTTGGGCATATTGGCGGGGGCAAAACCCAAAACTATTAGCGGAGTTGTACACATGATGCCTGTTCGTATTGTGATCATGGCGAAAGCGCCTGTTGCAGGGTTTGCTAAAACGCGGTTGATACCGGCTTTGGGTTCGCAAGGCGCTGCAGACTTAGCCGACAAAATGCTACGGCATACCTTGGAAACAGCCTTGACCGCAAAACTGGGTATTGTTGAAATTTGCGCCACCCCTGATCCGACTGATCCAGCTTGGCAAAACTTGGATTTACCAAACAACATCATTTGGAGTGCGCAGGGTGACGGCGATCTGGGTGAACGCATGGCTCGTGCAATTGCTCGAACGACTCGCGGTGGTGAAGCTGTTTTACTGATAGGCACCGATTGCCC
>JAYUJX010000305.1:0-1552 GCA_043764955.1 Polaromonas sp. | reverse complement strand
ATTGCCATGATGACGCCAACCACGCTGGCCCAAGCCGATTGCGCACCGGCATAAAGGTTGAGCGCAGAGCGCGAGAACGACGAACTGGTGGGGAAAGCGCCACTCAAGCCGGAGACGATTTTCGCCAAACCTTGGCCAATCAAGTCTTGGTTTTGGTTCCAAATCTTCCCACCTTGTGGGCCACCTTTTTGGCTTTCTACTTTTGCGCTAGACGCGGTTTCGATGAAGCTAACCAAGGTAATCACCAAGACCGGCAGCAGTAATTGACCAAATGTTTCTAGTGGCAACATCGTTGGCAGATAAAACGATGGCAAACCTGCAGGTAACGCGCCCACCACAGCGCCGCCGCTGGCTTCAAAACTTGTTTGCATGCTGATGAACGAAGTCGCCAGCATCAACAGCACAACTGCGGGCAAACGGGGCATAAAGCGTTTTGCAGCCAGTAAAAACACCAAACTGACGATGCCAAAAACCGTGGCTGAAGTGTCAAACAAGGGCAGGTGCTGCTGGCTCAGCTGCGACCAAATTTGCTCAACCATGCTGTAAAAATTGCCTTTGAAGCCCAGCAAGGCAGGCAGTTGCGAGGTCAAAATCAACAGCGCCGCCGCCTGCGTGAAGCCCATCAACACAGGGGCGCTGATGATGTTCAGCAACCAGCCAAAGCGTGCAAAACCCAACAGCAATTGCGCCAAACCCGTCAATAACGCCAGCCATACCGCCAAATTCACCCACTCGGTACTGCCTGGCTGCGCCAAACCCGTCAAAGCCGAGCCGACCATCAACGCGGTCAGCGCCGTAGGGCCGACGGACAGCCGAGAAGACGAGCTCCACATGGCGGCCACCAAAGCAGGCAGCAAAGCGGCATAAATCCCCGTGACCAAAGGCATACCCGCCACCGCCGCGTAGGCCACAGCCTGCGGAATGATCATCAAACCCACGGTCACACCGGCTGACAGCTCGCCTTTGAGCAGCGGTAATGTCAGCTGTGGCCAAGCCAGGAAGGGAAAAAATCGTCGGAATTGTGAAGAATTTTGCATTAACTTAGATGCTAATGCATATTTAGAATTATTTTGGGTTTATTTCCAGAGTAAATCGCCTAAAAACCGGCCTGGCACGAACGTGAAAAAACCTGCAACCAAACACGCCCCTACATACAGGCGGATCATGGTTTTGCGGTGGCCGGTGATATTGCCTTGCGCTAAATATCGGAATGCGCCGTAGAGCGAAAAAAACGTCAGCGGCACCAGTAAGTGAATGGGTGAGAAACCGTACCAATTCCAGCCCAGACCGCTGCTGATAAAGATGGCGGATATGGCAGTGACAAGCATCATCGTTACCCATGCGCAGCCAAAAGCACGGTGCAACTTAGGCCGCTTGGTCATGCCAAGGCGTGCCCACATGGCGAATGGGTCGATCATGGTAGCGGCGATGGCCGCCGTCATGTGGACGGTTATCAAGGGTGACATGCTCATAATTTTCTTCCCAAATACTTTTCAACCTGGCGCTTTTCCCAATCCGCATTCATAAACGGCATAGTGCCAAACACGCGCAT
>JAYUJX010000304.1:0-5569 GCA_043764955.1 Polaromonas sp. | reverse complement strand
GTGTCTTGCTCAGTGAAGGTGACCGTGCCTATGCGCGCAGTGCGGATGGATCAGCACTCAGCATTGAAGCGGGACAACCGCGCGATTTCAGAGTTTTTCGCAATGCCACGGCGTTGAAAGACCCAGGTACGGGTGAGATTTTGGGCTACGAAGCACAATTTGTTGGCCGTGCCAAATTGATTCGCGGTGAATCAGTGTCTGCTGTTCGTGGTGCAGAAATAAAAGCCGGTGAAACTGTGGCGACTGAAATTGTTCCCGCAACGCTAGATATTGTTCGGTCCAAAGAAGAAATCCGCACGGGTGACCGCTTGTTGCCTGAGCCTCCTCTGGAGATGCTGACCTACACACCCCGCCCCCCTGCAAACGCTGTTGAAGCACGCATTGTGTCCGTCTACGGCAGTGCGGTTGCCAATGTGGCGCAAAACCAGGTCGTCGTCATCAATCGTGGCACCAAAGACGGCATGGAACGTGGCCATGTGCTGGCGATTCAAACCAATGGAGAGCGCTTAGTCGACAAAACTGGGACGAGCTTTCAAGACATCAAATTACCGGATGAGCGCAATGGTTTGCTGATGGTGTTCCGCCCGTTTGAGCGCGTTTCTTACGCTTTGGTGCTAAACGCCACGCAAGCGGTGCGTGTGGGCGATTGGTTGATTAATCCACGTTGATCCACGTTTAAATTGCCCAATTGTTGAATCGAGAAGAACTTGCCGCATGGCTAAGGCTGTGCATGACGTCTGGCGTGGGCAACCAGCATGCCCGCAAGCTGTTAACGGCCTTTGGCTTACCACAAGCAATTTTCACGCAGCCACAACTTGCGCTCAAACAAGTCGTCAGCGCGGCTATGGCGCAAGCCTTGCAAGTTATTCCAGAGAACTTTGAAGCACAACTCAAAACGACTTGGGATTGGCTTGAAGCTGGCACGCCTGACTGCGTCACAGGACAAAATAACCGCATTTTTTTAACACTCGCAGATGCGCGTTATCCAAGTTCCCTGTTGAATATCGAAGACCCACCGTTGGTGCTGTACCTGCAAGGCCACATTGATTTGATATCTCAGATTGACCCCCAAGATACTGACACTAGGGAAGGTGCGCAGCGTCAGTCACCCTACAAACACGCAAAAAATGGCATTGCTATGGTGGGTAGCCGCAACCCAACGCCGCAAGGCTTAGCCACTGCACATGCGTTTGCTCAATCATTCACCCAAGCGGGTTTGGTGGTGGTCTCTGGCTTGGCTCTAGGCATTGACGGCGCAGCACATGAAGGCGCATTGGAAGGGCAACAGAACAATGACGATGGTTGCACCGTTGCCGTGATTGGCACAGGTTTAGACCGCGTGTATCCGAGCAAGCATCTGGCATTGGCGCACCGCATTGTTGAACACGGACTCATGATCAGTGAGTTTCCACTGGGCACACCGCCGTTACCAGCAAATTTTCCGAAACGTAATCGTATTATTTCTGCTCTGAGCTTGGGCACGCTTGTGGTGGAGGCAGCTGTTAAGTCAGGTTCGCTCATCACCGCACGTTTGGCCAACGAGCAGGGCAAAGAAGTTTTTGCGATTCCAGGCTCGATCCACTCCACACAATCTCGCGGCTGCCATGCTTTGCTCAAGCAAGGAGCCAAGCTGGTGGAATCGGCACAAGATGTTTTAGAAGAATTGCGATTGCAATTGACGCCGCCATTGCTACCGCCCTCAAAGCTACTGCAAGCAAACAACGCCGCTACAACCGCTATTGAAGATGCAGAACCAGACGACTTGGTCAAATCGCTGGGTTACGACCCTGTCAGTTTAGACGCTTTGGTTGCTAGAACCGGCTGGGATGCTGCAACCTTGCAGGTACGATTGATGGAACTGGAACTTGATGGACAAGTTGCCCGACTGCCGGGCGGCCTCTACCAAAGGGTGGTTGTCGGTTAAACGACAGCGCCGTCGTTTTCGTCCGTCGGATCGCCAGGTTTTTTAGCCACAGGCGCTACTTTAATCAAATCTTCGCGCTTGATGCCCAACCACATGGCAATGGCAGCTGCCACAAACACGGACGAATAAATACCAAACAAGATACCAATCGTCAGCGCCAAAGCAAAGTAAAACAGGGTATGGCCACCAAACAGCAGCATCGACAAGACCATAATCTGTGTGCTGCCGTGGGTAATGATGGTGCGGCTAATGGTAGAAGTGATTGCATTATCGATGATTTCATGTGTATTCATCTTACGAAAACGCTTAAAGTTTTCTCGGATTCTGTCAAAAATAACCACCGATTCATTCACAGAGTAGCCCAAAACAGCCAGCACAGCAGCCAGCACTGAGAGCGAGAACTCCCACTGGAAGAACGCAAAAAAACCTAAAATAATAACCACATCATGCAAGTTCGCAATGATGGCGGCAACAGCGTATTTCCACTCAAACCGAATCGCCAAATAAATCATGATGCCGATAACCACAAAACCCAAGGCTTTAAGTCCATCGACAACAAGCTCCTCCCCAACGGAAGGGCCTACAAAATTGGTACGGCGTAAATTGGCATCTGCAGAATCTACTTTCAGCGCGGCCATGACTTTGTCGCTTTGCTGTGCTGAGCTGACGCCTTTTTGCGCAGGCAGGCGAATCATCACATCGCGCGCTGTACCGAAGTTTTGCACTTGCACATCGGTAAAACCCAAGCTGGAAACTTTGCTGCGCAATTTTTCCAAATCGGCCGGTTGTGAATAGCTCACTTCCATCACGGTGCCGCCGGTGAATTCAACCGACAAATGCAGACCTCGCGAGAAGAGAAAAAATACGGCGAGTACAAAGGTGATCAACGAGACAGCATTGAAAATCAATGCATGGCGCATGAACGGGATGTCTTTGCGAATCTTAAAAAATTCCATGATTCGTCTCCTTATTTAGTATCGGTAGATGGTGTGGTGTCAGTGCTGTCAGGCCTCCAAATCGTGCCAATCGACACAGATTTGAGCTTTTTCTTGTGACCGTACCAGAGGTTAACCAACCCGCGCGAGAAAAATACAGCGGAAAACATGCTGGTCAAAATACCTAAAGTATGCACTACAGCAAAGCCACGCACGGGCCCAGAACCAAAGGCCAATAGTGCAACGCCAGCGATTAAGGTGGTGATATTCGAATCCAAAATCGTTGCCCAAGCACGGTCAAAACCTGTTGCAATAGCAGCTTGGGGAGAAGCTCCACCACGCAGCTCTTCTCGTACACGTTCGTTGATCAGCACATTCGAGTCAATAGCCATACCCAACGCCAAAGCCATCGCAGCGATACCCGGCAAAGTCAAAGTCGCTTGCAACATGGACAGCACCGCTACCAGCATCAACAAATTAACGCCAAGTGCTATTGATGAAAACACGCCAAACATCATGTAATAAACGCACATGAAGGCAATGATGACCAAAAAGCCCCAAGTGACACTGTTGAAACCCTTGTCGATATTGTCTTTACCCAAACTAGGGCCAATCGAGCTTTCTTCAATGATTTCCATAGGCGCAGCTAGCGAACCAGCTCGCAACAGCAACGCCGTATCGTTAGCTTCTGTCGTGTTCATGCTGCCAGAGATTTGCACACGTCCGCCATTGATTTCAGAGCGGATGACGGGCGCTGTGACGACCTCGCCTTTGCCTTTTTCAAACAAAATAATCGCCATACGCTTGTTGATATTTTCACGCGTGATGTCTGCAAAAATGCGTGACCCTTTGGCATCCAAGCTCAAATTCACCGTGGCACCTTGGGTTTGACCATCAATACCTGCTTGCGCATCCGTTAAATTTTCGCCTGTCAAGATGACTTGTTTTTTAACAATCACGGGGCGGCCATTGCCCTCTAAGAAGCGTTCTGAACCAAAAGGCACCGAGCCAGAATTGGTTTCTGCGGCTTGTCCTTCAGCAGATTCATCAACCATGCGCAACTCAAGCGTTGCCGTACGACCCAATATGTCTTTGGCTTTTGCCGTATCTTGCACGCCTGGCAATTGCACAACAATGCGGTCTAAGCCTTGCTGCTGAATCACCGGCTCGGCCACGCCCAGCTCGTTGATGCGGTTATGCAGCGTCACGATGTTTTGCTTCAGCGCTTGGTCTTGAATTTTCAAAGCCGCTTCCGGCTTGATCGTTGCGGTTAATTTGTACTCAGTGCCTTCGGGCGCGTCGATCGTGGACAATTCTGAGAATTGATCAGCCAACACTCTTTTAGCTGCCGTCAATGTTTCTTGGTCGCGGAATCTGATTTCAATATTTGAACCATTGCGAGAGACGCCACCATGACGCGCATTTTTCTCACGCAGTGCAGAGCGAATATCACCCGTCAGCGATTCTGTCTTCTTCGTCAACGCGGCAGCCATGTCCACCTGTAGCATAAAGTGCACGCCACCGCGCAAATCTAAACCCAAATACATGGGTGCTGCGCCAAGGGCGTTTAACCAAGCAGGTGAACGGCGCACCAAGTTCAGCGCCACCACATAATTTGGCGCGCCGGCATCAGGCACCAAACTTTTTTGAATCGCGTCTTTGGCTTTGAGCTGCGTATCCGTGTCTTTAAAAAGCGCTTTGATGGATTTACCATCGAAGGTAACGCCGTCCGGCTTCAAACCGGCGGTTTTCAGGGCTTCTTCAATCTTGATTTGCGTCGCGCTGTCTACTTTGATGCTGGATTTAGCACTGGAGACCTGCACCGCTGGCGCTTCACCAAAGAAGTTGGGCAGCGTGAAGAGCACGGACACCAAGAGAACGATCAAGATGACCGCATATTTCCAAATCGGGTAACGATTCATGATGGCGCTTTTTTAACGGATAAATTTAAAAACGAAAGAGCTATCTGCAGCGAATGGGTGCAGTCTTTTGCTTACTTGATGCTGCCTTTTGGCAAAACTTGTACAACGGCACTGCGCTGCAACTGCACTTCAACGCCGTTGGCGATTTCCAAGCTCAAATAACCTTCGCCCAATTTCGTAACTTTACCAAGCAAACCGCCTGCAGTAGCGATTTCGTCGCCCTTAGCCAAAGCGTCGATCATGGTGCGGTGTTCTTTTTGCTTTTTCATTTGTGGGCGAATCATCACAAAATACAGCACCACAAACATCAACACCAATGGCAGCATGCTGGTGAGTGTGGACATCATGTCGCCACCAGAAGCGGCTGCGGCAGGGGCGGTTTGGGCAATGGCGGAAGAAATAAACATGGAAACTCCTGAATTGTGTAGGGTCGTGAACTACTTTGTAAACAACCAATATGGCAAAAAAGCCAACTTAGGATTGTAGTTGCTAATGTTGAGACGAAATCCGGGGTTTCAATTGCGGTCCGAGCTGCGGTTTCAGCAGCACGACAAGTGCACCAGCACCACCTTCGGCGGGTTTTGCCTGAACAAAAGCCAAGACTTCTTGCTTTTGAATCAGCCAGCTTTTGACTTTCCCCTTCAAAACAGGCTCTTTGCCTGGCGAACCCAGCCCCTTGCCATGCACCACCCGCACACAACGCATGCCGTGCTTGTGTGCTTCGCGGATGAAAGCACCCAGCGCTTCTCTGGCTTCTTCCGTGCGCATATTGTGCAAATCGACCTGCC
>JAYUJX010000303.1:0-1553 GCA_043764955.1 Polaromonas sp. | reverse complement strand
TCACCACCTTGATAGCCCGTAACAATGCGAGCAGGAACGCCCATAGCTCGCATGAGCACCACAAACGACGAGGCGATGTGTTCGCAAAAACCGGCTTTGCGGTCAAACCAGAACTCATCAGCGGTGTTGTCGCCATACACGCCTGGCTCTAAGGTGTATTCATACCCGCCTGTGCGCAGTTTTTGTATGACGGCATTGACCAAGGTTGCTACGTCTGCGTTTGCAAAACGTGCATCCGCTTTGATATCTGCGGCAAGCTGCAAAGTACGTGGGTTGTAGCCTTTAGGCAGTTTGACATCGTTATGTAAACTCAAATCAAACTTTTCAGGTCCATACCTGAATTGTGTGTGGCTTTGTGCTTTGTAACGGATGAGATCGGTGATAGGGCGGTTTGTGAACCACTGTAATTCTGATGTTGCGCGTAGCTGGTAACCCGCCAGTACGGGTGCCGCCGTAGCAGCATCTAGCGCAAACAACCATGACTTGTTGCTGGGTTCTAGGGTTACTTCGTAATTGAACGGCTGGCCTGTTACTTTTAAATTGCTGCCTGCGTTCGAGCTGAACGGTGGCAACCATTGACGACCATCAAAACTCGACAGCACCGGGCCACGTAGGTAAATGTCTCTGCTTGGCGGTGGTGTTCCCTCAAATTTGAGTCGCATGGCAATGCTGTCGTCCAGAGCCAAGTTAGCAATCGTGCCGACCCGCATGTCCGCACTCAACCCTGATTTTCCTTGCAAAGGCCCACCCGGCGTACCCCACAAAGGCGCAAGTCGCGGAAACAGTATGAACAGCACCACCATGATGGGCGCACCCAACAGCGCCATCTTTCCCGTAATTTTCGCAGCAGCAATCAGCGGTGGTTTGCCCACCGGCATGTGCGCGTTGACCAAGGCCGTCAACAAACCCATCAGCGCCACAAGCATGGCAAAAGCAGTGAGCAGCGATTGTGAAAACAAGAAATTGCTCAGCATGCAAAAGAAGCCGAGGAAGAACACCACAAACGCATCTCGTTGCGCGCGAAGTTCCAATGTTTTGAGTGCCAGCAATATCACCAGTAAGGTGACGCCCGCTTCGCTTCCTAAGATCGTTCTATGCGTGGCAAATGTCGCAGCAACAGCGACGACCAGCAAAGTTACCAACCACCAGCGATTCGGCAAGGGTTGAGACTTCCAGGCCAACATGCCCCGCCACACCAACACACCAGCAACCAAAGCGCTGCACCACAACGGCAAATGCACCACTTGCGGCAACACCACGGCGGCGATGACCAGCAGCAGAAACAGCGTGTCACGGCTTTCTCTGGGTAAGCTATTCAGCGGCAGATTGCTTAATGTGTTGATGAATTTATTCATACTTGGTGATCAATACAAAGCCAGTGCTTGCAAACACAGCTGTTGGTGCGCTTCGCCGCTGGCTGGCAGAATTTCAGAGGTTGGCAGCCGTAACCCATAAACCAAACCTAGCGATTCCGCTTGCACCACCCAGGCGCACAGCCGCGAGAGCGATGCTTCTGCATCTGCACAGCCTGTATTTGCAAAATCCAGCCACAG
>JAYUJX010000302.1:0-1554 GCA_043764955.1 Polaromonas sp. | reverse complement strand
TCATCATTTTCTGGAAATCATCGTCGGTTTCACCGGGGAAGCCGACGATAAAGTCGCTGCTCAGCACCATGTCGGGGCGAATCGCCCGCAGTTTGCGGATGGTGCTTTTGTATTCCAGCGCGGTGTAACCACGTTTCATGGCGCTCAAAATGCGGTCCGAGCCGTGCTGCACCGGCAAATGCAGGTGGTTCACCAGCTTGGGTAAGCGCGCGTAGGCGTCGATCAAACTTTGCGAAAACTCGTTCGGGTGGCTGGTGGTGTAGCGGATGCGCTCTATGCCGGGGATCTCGGACACATAGTCGAGCAGCGTCGCAAAGTCGGCAATCCCCCCTGAATCGCCCATCTTGCCACGATAGGCGTTGACGTTTTGACCGAGCAGATTGACCTCTTTGACGCCCTGATCGGCCAGCCCCGCCACTTCAACCAGCACGTCTTCAAACGGACGCGAGACTTCTTCACCACGGGTGTAGGGCACGACGCAGTAGCTGCAGTACTTAGAGCAGCCTTCCATGATGCTGACAAACGCGCTGGCACCGTTGTTTTTGGCGGGTGGCAGGTGGTCGAATTTCTCGATCTCAGGGAAGCTGATATCGACCTGTGGGCGCGCCAACAACTCTCTTTTTGCTAGCAGTTCAGGCAGACGATGCAAGGTCTGCGGGCCGAATACTACGTCTACAAACGGAGCGCGGGCGATGATGGCTGCGCCTTCTTGACTCGCCACGCAACCGCCGACGCCGATTTTCACGCCCTTGGCTTTCAGGTGTTTGATGCGGCCCAGATCGCTGAACACCTTCTCCTGCGCTTTTTCACGCACAGAGCAGGTGTTGAACAAAATCAAATCAGCTTCATCGACGTTTTGGGTGGCGACATAGCCCTCGGCGGCGTGCAAGACATCGACCATTTTGTCCGAGTCGTACTCGTTCATTTGGCAGCCGAAGGTTTTGATGAAGACCTTTTTGGAGACTTCAGTGGAGACTGCGCTCGCAGGCGCATTGACGGTTAGAGTTGTCATAAATGGAGCGTGACTGGGGTATATCCAGCGGCTGATATTGATAGAGAAGCTGCGATTTTACCGCAGCCTCCCTTTTGGAGATATTAAAAGCTGTCGTTTTAAGCTTTCGCCACCTCGTGCGCCGCGATCAGCTCCAGCGATTTGACCAATGCGGAGTGGTCCAACTGGTCCCAGCCATTCGCGGCGCAAACTTGCATCAGCTGCGCGGCAGACGCCGTTTGCGGCAGCGCCACGCCCATGGCTTTTGCGCCTGCGAGGGCCAAATTCAAGTCTTTTTGATGCAGGGCGATGCGAAAACCGGGGTTGAAAGTGCGCTTTATCATGCGCTCGCCATGCACTTCTAAAATGCGGCTGGCGGCAAAACCGCCCATCAGCGCTTGGCGCACGCGGGCGGGGTCAGCACCGGCTTTGCTGGCGAACAGCAAGGCTTCGCCCACCGCAGCGATGTTGAGCGCCACGATGATCTGGTTCGCCACTTTGGTGGTTTGGCCATCACCGTTACCGCCGACCAGGGTGATGTTTTTACCCATCAGCTCAAACAG
>JAYUJX010000301.1:0-1555 GCA_043764955.1 Polaromonas sp. | reverse complement strand
GCGCGGTTTGCAGCAACAACCAAAACAAAGCAATATGCACCACCGATACGGCCAACAGCGCTGGGCGCGACAGGCGCGAGGCAGGCAATTGCGGTGCGTTGGTCGTAAAAATCATTAGCGTGATGATAAAGGCTTTTATAAAGGTTTTTGCCGCCAGGCCAGCAGCGCACCCAGCCACAAAGCGAAAGCAGAGATCAGCAAACCCCGCGCCAAACCGCCTGTACCATCAGCAATCCAACCCACCATAATTGGCCCAACAATTTGCCCCGCTGCAAACACCACCGTAAAAGCGCTGATACCCGCTACCCAAGCCGTTTGCGGTAAATTGTGGCGCACCAAAGCGGTGGTTGACGCCACAACAGACAAAAACACGCCACCAAAAAGAACGCCTGAAAAAACAAGTGCGGGTAGCCAAGTTGTTAAAGCGGGGATGACGATGGCGCAACCGAGCAAAAAGTTAAGAATAGCCAAAGCTTGACCGCCTTTGTATTTATCCAGCAAACCTGCCCAAATACGCGACGAAGCCATCACAGCCAAACCCAACAGTGTGTAGAAAATAGTGATCGTACTTGTCGTGGCCGCCTGCTCGCGCAGCAGTGCAATCACAAACGTCATGTAGCCGATATAGCCCACGCCAAACAAACCGTAGCCGATCAATGCGTATGTGAATTCACGCCAGTGAAAGTCTTGACCAACTTGCTGCATACCTAGCTCTGGATTTGCTGCTTTTGGCGACGTAACGATGCGTTCTAGAGCATGCCCTTTCAACATCAAAATCATGGTCGCCAAAGCACAACCCAAGGCCAAAAACCACCAAGCAACAGCCCACGCTTGCGGCCACACACGTGATGTTGATGGCATAAAGTAATCGACACTGGGCACGAGCAGCGTTGAAAACACAATCCCCAGCCCCACGCCGCCGTAATACACACCCAAAATCAAACCACTGCGCCCAGCTTGCTTCGCACCTAACTGAGCAGCAAGCAAACCACCTGCTACAAACACCCAAGCACTGGCAATGCCCGCTAACAAACGCTGAACCAGCAAGGGCTCTGCGGTGGTGAAAAACCCAGTCAACGCCATAAACACACTTGCAAATGCGGAACCAATCAGCAAGATTTGTACTGCATCAAAACGCTTTAATAACTTGGGCATGCTCAAAGCGCCTAGCAAATAGCCCAGTGCATTGACTGTATTCATTGCACCGGCTAGGGTGTAGCTCCAACCCAGATCAGCCCGCATAGCAGGCAAAAGCAAACCGTATGAAAACCGCGTGACGCCTAGAGAAACAGCTGCGCCTAGCGCCAAAACCATGGCCAAAGTGATGCTTTGCTGCAAAGTTGGTGGGGCATTTTGTGGAAGCGACATAGCCCTATTGTGCTGGATTAAACATTGAAACTCGGGCAATAACTTTACACAGCATTACATGGCAGCCATATTGCGTTTGCATAGCGATTGGATACTTAACCTCAATCCAGAGCCAAACCGCACAAGCTCTACGGGGCATGGTGAACGACACTGGAGTTTTTAAACTCTTTAAGGATTTATGATGAAA
>JAYUJX010000300.1:0-1556 GCA_043764955.1 Polaromonas sp. | reverse complement strand
AATGCATCTAAATCAGCTTGCCACTGCGACAAGCCAGCTTGCAGCGCGAGTACGCCGTCCGTATTCGTTTGCGTGGCTGTTTGCACCCGTGTCATACCATCCAACCCTCGCCAGCTAAGCAATGCCAGCAACGCCATGATGACAAGTGCCACCAACAGTTCTACCAATGTAAATCCATGTTGTGATGATTTTTTACCTGTCCGAACCATCAAAACCGCCCCACAATGGTTGATAGTTTGATGATGCTTCTGCCGCTCTTGTCACCCTCAAAAACCTCAGCGTCCACACGCCTAAAGCTCGGGTTGGGTGTGGCAGTTACTGTCATTTTTCCGCCCATGGTTTTGCCTGCCTGCTCGCAGCTAAACGTGCTATCGCCCACATTGGGCATGGCTTTGCTCAGTCGTACTTTGATCAGCTCGTTTTCCACGCACATTTGCCCTAAAAGCACGTCTGACAAGCGCTGCGCATTGCTCACCAACGAATCCGTCGCCCGCATGCCTGCCAAGAGCGCAACCGACACAATGCCCAGCGCTACCAAAACCTCAATCAGCGTAAAACCTCTAGATTTATTCACTTGATTTGGTCGCTAGACTTGATGGTAAATGGGCGAATCCCATCTGTTGCCAGCGTCAAACTACGCGCCGCGTTCAGCAGTACCACCTCTTGCTGCGCAATGATAGGCTCTGGCCCTAGTGCTAGGCGGCTGTTTTCAGCCACGCTGGTGTCGGTACTCAGCCAAGTGGTGGGGTATTTCACCAAATCGACCATCTCGCCCGTACTGGCATTTTTGGCTTGTGGCAAACCCTCAAACTTAAACCCCTCTGGCGTTGCGCGCCACACCACCGCCAAACCACTGGCGCGTGACTGTGCTCTGGCAGAATCCAGTAACGCTGCCAGCCGCTGCGCATCACGCTCTAAAGCTGTCGCAGATGCATCAGGAATCGCAAACAGCACCCCAGCACTGGCAATCGCGATGATGGCCACCACCACCATCAGCTCCATCAGTGTGAAGCCGCGCTGTGTGTGCGCTTTTAGCTTACTGCCAAGAGCCAATATCCGCATTCTTGCCTTCGCCGCCAGCCACGCCATCAGCGCCAAAACTCATCACATCAATATCGCTTTTAATGCCTGGGTTCAGGTACTGGTACGGTTTGCCCCACGGGTCGTTGGGTAGTTTTTCGATGTAACCCTTCCAGTTCGCTGGTGCAGGCCCCGCAGTAGGGCGGGCGGACAGTGCTTGCAAACCTTGTTCGCTGGTTGGGTAGCCCTGGTTGTCCAGCTTGTACAGCTTCAAAGCTTGCATGATGTTGTTCACATCGGTTTTCGCCACGGTGACGCGTGCATCGTCGTCGCGGCCTATCACATTTGGCAAAATCACCGCTGCCAAAACGCCAATAATCACCACCACCACCATCAACTCAATCAGGGTGAAGCCACGCTGTAACTGACCTTGTAAGTGACCCTGAAAATGGCGCTGCAATTTGCACTTTAAGCCACCGGTTACCAATCTCTGCTGCAACATATCATTCAACCCTTAAAATGATTTTCAAAATAAT
>JAYUJX010000299.1:0-1556 GCA_043764955.1 Polaromonas sp. | reverse complement strand
TGTTGAAAGCTTTTGACGGTGTTAGGTCGTCCACCATGCCTTGGCTGCGCAAGAAATGGTTAGCCGCAGCCGTTGCCAGAACACCCGTTATTGCTGCGCTGATGAGGCTGGTTTGCACACTAGTCATCGAAGCCAATTGCCCCCAAACGGCCGCGCCCGCCGCGCTTGCGCCCATGATGGCCATTTGGTAGGTGGACATGCCGCGCGCGCGCACCCAGTCGGGCAAGCCCATTTGCGCGGATGTACTCAGTGTGTTGGCAGTGACGATCCAGGCCGAACCAGCAAAAAGCATAGCCAAAACAGCTACGCCGCTGTGTGTGGTTGATGCAATGGTCAAAATCGCCAGTGACAAAACGGAGATGCTAGACATGATCAATTTGTCGCGCGCCAAAGCGCGGCGCAATTGCGGCATAAATGCGGTCGATAAAATCGCGCCAGCGCCCATCGAAGCCAGTAGCAACGTAAACGTGCCAGCACCGCCGCCATGCATGTTGCTAGCAATCAGAGGCATCAAAGCAGACAAGGCAGTGGAGCAGAAGAAAAATATCGAGATGCGCACCAACACGCCCTTAAGGTGATGCGATTGCGCTACGTATTGCAGCCCAATACGCATGGCGCTGCTGAGTTTTTCACGCCCCAAGGGGTGCGGTTTGTGCACACGCTTCCAGCGGGTGATGACGATGGCTGCGATGACTGACAATACCGCATTGAGCATAAAAACCCAAGCACTGCCCGCGCTGGCAATGAGCGCCCCCGCCACCAAAGGGCCAAGAATGCGCGAGACGTTCATGGAAACACCGTTCAGCGCCAGCGCCGCTGGCAGCTGTGGGCGTGGCACCAGTTCAGGCACGATGGCGGCAAATACCGGCCAGCGCATCGCTAAGCCAATGCCGTTGGCAAACACCAGCGCCAGTAGTACGGGGGGCGAGATCCAACCCATAAAAACAGTGACGCTCAGCAAGCTAGCCACCACAGCAATCCAGATTTGTGTGATTAAAAAATACCGTTTGCGATCCAGTGTGTCTGCCAAGGCACCGCTTGGAATGCCCAGCAAGAAAACCGGCAAACTCGCCGCCGTTTGTACCAAAGCAATCCACAAAGGGCTGGTGGTGAGCGAGGTCATCATCCAAGCAGCAGCCACGTCGCTCATCCACATGCAAACGTTGGCGATGAGCCACGTTGTCCAAAGCATGCGATACACGGGGCGACGAAAGGGGGCGAGTGGCGAGAGATCGTCGTCTGGATGTTGCTTGGTGCTCGAAGCTTTTTGCGGTGATTCTTGGGGTGGAATGGGCATATTGATTTATTGAAAGTGATCCCACGACTCAAAACTGTTCTTTACGGGTTTGCCTTGATCATCTATGAGTCTAAGACCAAGCGCTGCTTCGATCTGTCCAATGCGGGTCACTGGCGTGTTACTGGCAACGGCAGCGGCTTGTACGGCGTTGCGTTGACTAGCTGGTGCCGTGAAAGCGAGTTCGTAGTCGTCACCGCCTGAAAATACATATTGCAGTTGCTTTTGAGTGGTAAATTGAGGTAATAATTGAGTTGTAGCC
>JAYUJX010000298.1:0-1559 GCA_043764955.1 Polaromonas sp. | reverse complement strand
ACTATATTCGAACCTAGGAAGTTTATTAACAACGCAAAAGTTGTGTTATTTGTGACTTTTATACGCATAATCACGTTAAATCGCCTTTATTTAGTGCTTGTTTATGGACAAATTCAAAGAAATCGAATCCTTCGTCGCCGTGGTCACGCGCGGCAGTTTGACGGCTGCGGCGCTGGCTGAGGGGGTCGCGCCGGCCATCATGGGCAGGCGGCTGGATGTGCTGGAAGAACGGCTGGGCGTGAAACTGTTGGTGCGCACGACGCGAAAGTTGACCTTAACCCACGAAGGCAGCGCGTTTTTAGAAGATTGCCAGCGCGTTTTGAGTGACGTGGCGAACATGGAGGCCAGCGTTTCCGCCGGCGGCGTGAAAGCGAGCGGTCACTTACGCATCACCGCGCCGGCGGGGTTTGGGCGCAGACATGTCGCGCCCTTGGTGCCCAAATTTCGCGCTTTGCACAGCGATGTGACGCTGTCGCTGAACTTGTCTGACCGGGTGATCGACATCGCGGGTGAAGGCTTTGACTGCGCAGTGCGGGTCGGTGACATGCCGGATTCGAGCCTGGTGAGCGTGCGGCTGGCGGACAACCGGCGGCTGTGCGTGGCGACCCCTTCTTATCTCAAAACCCACGGCACGCCGCAGCGCCCCAGCGAATTAATGTTAGCAGGCAAGTTTGACTGCTTGACGCTGTCCAGCGACGCCTCGCAAACGCGGGGCTGGGCGTTTAGCAGCCCCAACACTGCTGGCGAGCGCGATGTGACTTATTTGCGACCCGCAGGTCCGCTGGACTGCTCAGACGGCCAAGTGCTGCACGATTGGTGTTTGGCGGGCTACGGCATCGCCTGGCGAAGTACGTGGGAAGTAGAAGCTGAAATTGCCAGCGGGCAGCTGGTGGCGCTACTGGAAGATTTTGTTGCGCCGCCGAATGGGATTTACGCTGTTTTTCCGCAACGCAAACATATGGCACTGCGAGTCCGGTTATGGATTGACTTTTTGAAGGACAATTACGGCCAAGTTGGGTTTTTGAATAACTAGAATAATTAAGCAACTATTTAGTCAATGCATATATATTGCAGACAGCGCGCCCATATAGCCATGTATATATCGCCATGGCGATTTAAAAAGAGAACACCGTTTGATAGCTTTAACTTTGATCAGCGCGGCATTTGCGCTCATAGCATCGCTGCTGTTTATCCGCTGGGCGGGTGAGCATGCCAAGGCGTATGACGCCAACAAGCCGCAACGTTTTCACGTGGGCAGCGTGCCGCGCTTGGGCGGTTTGGCCATCATGGTGGGGCTGTTTGCGGGCTGGCTGGTGGCGGCCCTGTCTGACATGTTTGGTATTAATTTGAATGTGCAAAGCAACTGGGCGCAAACCTGGCCCTGGTTTGTGCTGACTTTGCCTGCGGTATTGGGCGGTGCATTTGAGGATGTGACGCAGCGGCTGTCCGTTTTATACCGGCTGGGCTTAACCGCCTTATCGGCCGCGCTGGCTTGTTATTTGTTGGGTATATCGCTGTCGCGCTTGGGTATTCCGGTTGTTGATGATTTGTTATTAGCC
>JAYUJX010000297.1:0-1559 GCA_043764955.1 Polaromonas sp. | reverse complement strand
TTTCAGCCGGCATATTCGCCGCTTTGGCTTTCTCAATGGCTAGGCGCAGGCGTGGATTGGCCGACATATCGCCACCGCCCAAACGTGCCGCGACCATGATCTCGCGCATCACCCGCGTCCAGATGCGCTGACGTTTTTCGTCTTGACGCCCTTTACGGTGCTGAATATTTGCCCATTTACTGTGACCGGCCATGTTTTTTCTCTAATCTCTGTAGTTCAGTGTCGTTCTTGATGTGATCTGCTTTGATTTTACGTTTAGTTATTTGGCATCTATGGTTATTACTGATACTTGCCATTAAAAAAGCACCTAAAATGATGCGATGTATGCCTTAACCAGTCAGACTCATCGCCAATTTAACCTCAAATTCCGTCTACCAGCATTATTAGCCTGCATCGCTTTTGCTTGGTTTGCTTTGAGCGGCTCGGTCGGTCGACTGATTACCTACGTAAAAGGCGACACCGTCAGCATGTGGGTCTGCACCCAAACTGGTTTGAAAAAGATAGCCCTTTCTTCAGGATCTTCGGATAGTGCAAGCAGTCAAGAGAACACTGGCTACATCAAACACTGCGGTGATTCTCCCATTTATAAGCAAATTGCGATTCCTAGTGCACCCGCTAATTTAAATTTCGAACAACCACGCACAGTTGCGACTTGGCGTTGGATACAAATTTTACAAACCAAGCCAGATTTATTGAAAGATAAACGAAGGCCACCCGGGCAAGCGCCGCCAAACATAGCGGTTTAGCTTTTTTACGCCTCCTTTTTGGCGCACCTCTGTGCGCTTAAGACCTTCAATGTGTTATTGAAAGTCGTTTTAGTTTGTTAAAAATCATCGAAAGAATTTTATGAAAAATCGTTTTTCACGCTCTGTTGTGGGCGCTTGCTTGGCTGCCGCATTGGTGGTTATCACTGGCTGCGCTACGAAACCAGCGCAAAATGTTCGTATTTTAGAACCTGCGAACAACGCCGTTGTTGGCACCACTTTCAAGGTGCGCTTTGGTGTGGCAGGCATGGCCGTGGAACCAGCAGGTGAGGTTGTTGCCAACAGTGGGCATAACCACTTGTTGATTGATATGGACAGCATTGCTTCAGGTGAATCTATTCCTTTTACGCCCAAGCACATGCATTTTGGCAAAGGTCAGCAAGAAGCAGATATCAAGCTTGAGCCTGGCACTTACAAAATAACAGCACAGTTTGCCAATGGTGCACACCAGTCTTACGGTAAAGACATGAGCCAAACCATCACAATTACTGTTAAATGAGGCGCTCAGCATGAACAACAAAATAAACCAGCTAAGCATACTTTTAGGTGCGCTATTGCTTAGCAACAGCATGGCTGCAAATGCCAGTCTCGAATTGGCTGATAAAAGCGCCTGTCTGAATTGCCATTCGGTCGCTAAAAAAATGGTTGGGCCGGCTTTTAAAGATATTGCAGCCAAATACAAAGACCGCAAAGATGCGGCTGCATATTTGGCAGACAAAATCAGCAAAGGCTCTACAGGTGTTTGGGGCCCCATTGTTATGCCACCCATGGCCAGCGTGCCAGCTGGTGATGTAG
>JAYUJX010000296.1:0-1563 GCA_043764955.1 Polaromonas sp. | reverse complement strand
AAGGGCGTTCCCGTCTTGGTCGTCACCTTTGTGGCGATGCTGGAGCTGGCCAAAGAAGGCTTGATCAATTTCGTGCAAGCTGAATCGTATGCGCCGATTTATGTGACTTTGACCTATACACCTACGTAAATAAAACGTTATGACCAAACAATTCGACGTCATCATCATCGGCAGCGGCTTGGCTGGCTTGTCCGCTGCACTGCATCTAGCGCCCACCCACCGTGTCGCCGTCATCACCAAGAACGTGCTGGGTGATGGCTCTAGCGCTTGGGCGCAGGGCGGCATTGCGGCTGTGCTGGGCGAGGGCGATACCATCCAATCGCATGTGGAAGACACTTTGGTCGCAGGTGCGGGTTTGTGTGACCTTGATGCGACGATGTTCACCGTCGAGCACGCACCAGAAGCTGTGCAGTGGTTGCAGCAATTGGGTGTGGAATTTACGCAAGAGGACGGCCATGTTCACCTCACCCGCGAAGGCGGTCATTCTGAGCGCCGCATTGTCCATGTAACAGACGCCACGGGCGCAGCTGTGCAAAAAGTGCTGGTGCAGCGCGTGAAAGAAACGCCAAACATCACCGTGTTTGAGCAACACATGTTGGTTGATTTGATCACCAGCCGAACTGGAAATGCCACAGAAAAACGCTGCCTAGGTGCTTACGTTTTAGACCAAGTGAAAGACGAAGTCGTCAGCTTCTCCGCCCCGCAAACGATTCTTGCCACGGGCGGCGCAGGCAAAGTCTATTTGTACACGACCAACCCCGATACCGCGACGGGTGACGGCATCGCCGCTGCCTGGCGCGCCGGCTGCCGCGTGGCAAACATGGAATTCATCCAGTTCCACCCCACCTGCTTGTACCACCCGCACGCCAAAAGTTTTTTGATCACCGAGGCTGTGCGGGGCGAGGGTGGGCACTTACTTCTGCCGAAAGAAGCGGGCGGCAAGCGCTTTATGCCCGACCACGACCCACGGCTAGAGCTTGCCCCGCGCGACGTGGTCGCCCGTGCGATTGACTTTGAGATGAAAAAGCACGGGGTCGATTGCGTTTATCTCGATATTTCGCACAAATCCCCCGAATTCTTACAAGAGCATTTCCCCAACATCAAAGCCAAGTGCTTGGAGCTGGGCATAGACATCACCAAAGAACCCATCCCCGTCGTACCCGCAGCGCACTACACCTGTGGTGGCGTGATGACGGATTTGCAAGGCCACACCGATGTGGCCGGCCTGTTCGCCATTGGCGAAACCACCTACACCGGCTTGCATGGCGCGAACCGTTTGGCGAGTAATTCGCTGGTCGAATGCATGGTGTTCGCCAAATCAGCCGCCAGCGCGATCAAATCCGACTTT
Organism: Polaromonas sp.; assembly: GCA_043764955.1. GTDB lineage: Bacteria > Pseudomonadota > Gammaproteobacteria > Burkholderiales > Burkholderiaceae_C > Aalborgiella. The sequence continues at coordinate 215 of JAYUJX010000296.1, read as the reverse complement.
AAACCTGCGCCAGGCCAGCTGCCCGCGTGGGACGACAGCCGCGTGACCGACCCAGACGAACTCGTCGTCGTCTCCCACAACTGGGCCGAGCTGCGTCGCTTCATGTGGGATTACGTCGGCATAGTGCGCACCAACAAGCGCCTAGAACGCGCTGCGCACCGCATCGACCTTTTGAAAGCTGAAATTCAAGAGTTCTACGCCCGCTTTCATGTGAC
>JAYUJX010000295.1:0-5620 GCA_043764955.1 Polaromonas sp. | reverse complement strand
GTTGATCAACCCGATTGCGATGGAAGAAGGCTTGCGCTTCGCGATTCGTGAAGGCGGCAAGACCGTCGGCGCGGGTGTGGTGGCTAAGATTATTGCTTAATCCCAGATAAGGCAAAGGAAAAACCATGGCTACCAAACAAAAAATTCGTATTCGCCTGAAGGCATTTGACTACAAACTCATCGACCAATCGGCCGCTGAGATTGTGGACACTGCAAAACGTACTGGCGCGATTGTCAAAGGTCCAGTGCCTTTGCCAACACGCATGAAGCGTTTTGACATTTTGCGCTCACCGCACGTCAACAAAACCAGCCGCGATCAGTTGGAAATCCGTACGCACCAGCGTCTGATGGACATCGTTGATCCTACGGATAAAACTGTTGACGCGTTGATGAAGCTCGACTTGCCAGCTGGCGTCGATGTTGAAATTAAGTTGCAATAAGATTTAAAGATTTTTTTACGACAAGATTTCAGCTAAAAGAACCAGAATTGTAAATAGGGCTTGTCAGAAATGATGGGCTCAGTTTATAATCTGAGGCTCTGTGCAATTTGCATGGAGTTTTATTAACTCACTTTTACATAAAAACGCAATGGCCAATTGAAGTCGCTGCGGTAAAAGTAACGGAGAAAAACATGAGTCTGAGCAATTCCTTAGGGTTGCTGGGGCGCAAGGTTGGCATGATGCGCCTATTCACTGATGACGGGGACACTGTTCCTGTCACGGTCGTAGATGTGTCAAACAACCGTGTGACTCAGATTAAAACCATTGAGAATGACGGCTACGTTGCCATGCAGGTAACGTTTGGTTCGCGCAAAGCATCGCGCGTGACTAAGCCGGCAGCTGGCCACCTTGCGAAAGCAGGCGTTGAAGCCGGTGAAATCATTCAAGAATTCCGTGTAACAGCTGAAGCTGCTGCGCAATACGTACCTGGCGCTGTCGTGTCTGTGTCTGCTGTATTTGCAGTGGGTCAAACCGTGGATGTGCAAGGCACTTCTATTGGTAAAGGCTTTACCGGAACCATCACGCGTCACAATTTCAAATCACAGCGCGCATCGCACGGTAACAGCCGTTCGCACAATGTGCCTGGTTCGATTTCCATGGCTCAAGATCCTGGTCGTGTGTTTCCTGGTAAACGCATGTCGGGTCAAATGGGTAACGTGACTAAATCTATCCAAAACTTGGATGTGGTTCGTATCGACGAAGCGCGTCAATTGCTGTTGATCAAGGGTGCTATCCCTGGCTCAAAAGGGGGTTTTGTGACAGTGCGTCATGCCATCAAAACAAAATCAGCTGCATCTATTGCTGCAGCTGCCGCCGCCTTGGCTGCTAAGGGAGCGAAATAATGAATATCGAACTCCTGAATGACCAAGGTCAAGCATCGTCAACATTTGACGTCCCTGAAACCGTGTTTGGCCGTGCCTACAACGAAGACTTGGTTCACCAAGTGGTTGTGGCATTTCAAGCCAATGCACGCCAAGGTACACGCGCTCAAAAAGACCGCCGTACCGTCAAGCACTCAACGAAAAAGCCGTTTGCACAAAAAGGTACGGGTCGCGCTCGTGCTGGTATGACTTCTTCGCCAATCTGGCGTGGCGGTGGTCGTGCATTCCCTAACAGCCCAGAAGAGAATTTCACACAAAAGATCAACAAGAAGATGTACCGTGCCGGTATGGCTTCGATCTTCTCGCAACTCGCGCGTGAAGGCCGTTTGGCTGTGGTGGATTCGCTCAAGGTTGACTCTCCAAAAACAGCAGCTTTGGCTGCAAAGTTCAAGGCAATGAATTTGCAATCCGTTCTCGTGATTGCGGATGAAGTTGATGAAAACTTGTATCTTGCATCTCGCAATTTGGTCAACGTTATGGTTGTAGAGCCACGCTACGCTGACCCAGTGTCTTTGGTGCATTACAAGAAAGTTATCGTGACTAAAGCTGCCATCGAAAAACTCAAGGAGATGTTCGCATGAGCCGCATGAATCCTACTAAGGCAGAATGCCAATTCGATGAAGGTCGTTTGATGAAGCTCTTGGTTGCGCCAATCGTGTCTGAAAAGGCAACGATGGTCGCAGACAAAGGCAATGTCGTGACTTTCAAGGTGCTGCAAGACGCCACCAAACCTGAAATCAAAGCCGCTGTGGAATTGATGTTCAAGGTGGAAGTGCAAGCAGTGAATGTGATCAACACCAAAGGCAAATCCAAGCGTTTTGGCAAATCAATGGGCCGACGCGACAATGTTCGTAAAGCCTATGTGATGCTCAAACCTGGTCAAGAGCTGAACCTCTCTGGGGAGGCCGCGTAATCATGGCTGTCATTAAAATGAAACCAACCTCACCCGGCCGTCGTGGCGTGGTGAAGGTTACCCGTGACCACCTGTACAAAGGTGCACCTCACGCAGCGTTGTTAGAGCCGCAAATTCAAAATGCTGGCCGCAACAACAATGGTCACATCACTATTCGCCATCGTGGCGGTGGTCATAAGCACCATTACCGTGTGGTTGACTTTGTGCGTAACAAAGACGGCATTCCGGCAAAAGTCGAGCGTATTGAATACGATCCTAACCGCACAGCACATTTGGCATTGGTTTGCTATGCTGACGGTGAGCGTCGCTATATCATTGCGCCACGTGGCTTAGAAGCTGGTGCGTCCATCATGAGCGGTGCAGAAGCCCCGATTCGTGCTGGTAACACTTTGCCAATTCGCAACATCCCAGTCGGTTCAACGATTCACTGTATCGAGATGCAAATCGGCAAAGGCGCGCAAATCGCACGCTCAGCGGGTACCTCTGCAACCCTGCTCGCTCGCGAAGGCACTTATGCCCAAGTGCGTATGCGTTCAGGTGAAGTGCGCAAGATTCATATCGAATGTCGCGCAACCATCGGTGAAGTCGCCAACGAAGAGCACAGCCTGCGCCGTTTAGGTAAAGCTGGTGTGAAGCGTTGGATGGGTATTCGTCCTACCGTTCGCGGTGTGGTTATGAATCCTGTTGATCACCCACACGGCGGTGGCGAAGGTAAAACTGGCGAAGGCCGTCATCCTGTCGATCCTTGGGGTAATCTCACCAAGGGTTACCGTACCCGCAACAACAAGCGCACCCAGGTTATGGTTGTGTCGCGTCGTAAGAAATAAGGGGAAGGCACATGACTCGCTCACTCAAAAAAGGTCCTTTTGTTGACCACCACTTGATTGCAAAGACTGAAAAGGCTGTTGCAACCAAAGATAAAAAACCGATCAAGACTTGGTCACGTCGTTCTATGGTTTTGCCTGATTTCATCGGCTTGACCATTGCTGTGCACAACGGCAAGCAACACGTCCCTGTCTATATCACCGATCAAATGGTTGGCCACAAGTTAGGTGAGTTCGCGCTCACCCGTACTTTCAAAGGTCATCCGGCTGATAAAAAAGTCGTGAAGAAATAAGGAAAGACCATGGAAACACGTGCAACACTACGCGGCGTGCGTTTGTCGGTCGACAAAGGCCGTCTGGTCGCTGATTTAATTCGCGGCAAAAAAGTTGACCAAGCATTGAATGTCTTGCAGTTCACGCAGAAAAAAGCTGCTGTGATCATCAAGAAAGTGCTTGAGTCCGCTATCGCTAACGCCGAACACAACGACGGTGCTGACATTGACGAATTGAGGGTGAAAACCATCTACGTCGAACAAGGCGCTACGCTCAAACGTTTCACCGCGCGCGCTAAAGGCCGTGGTAACAGCATCAGCAAGCCCACGTGCCATGTGTACGTGACGGTTGGCAACTGAAAGGCCTGAAGACATATGGGACAAAAAATCCATCCAACAGGCTTTCGCCTAGCGATCAGCCGTAACTGGGCTTCTCGTTGGTACGCCAACAACCGTGACTTCGCTGGCATGCTGGCTGAAGACATCAAAGTACGTGAATACCTCAAGGTCAAGCTGAAAAATGCTTCTGTATCACGCGTTCTGATCGAGCGTCCTGCTAAAAATGCACGTATCACGATTTTCTCGGCTCGTCCGGGTGTTGTGATCGGCAAAAAAGGCGAAGACATTGAAAACTTGAAGCGTGATTTAGCCAAGCAATTGGGCGTGCCTGTCGCAGTCAACATCGAAGAAGTGCGCAAGCCTGAAATCGATGCCAAGTTGATTGCTGACTCGATCACCCAACAGCTCGAAAAGCGTATCATGTTTCGCCGTGCGATGAAGCGTGCTATGCAAAACGCGATGCGTTTAGGAGCTTTGGGCATCAAGATCATGTCATCTGGCCGTTTGAACGGTATTGAAATCGCTCGTTGCGAATGGTACCGCGAAGGTCGCGTGCCACTTCACACTTTGCGTGCTGATATCGACTACGGTACTTCTGAAGCACAAACCACTTACGGCATCATTGGCGTGAAGGTTTGGGTTTACAAAGGTGACACCTTGGGTCGTACTGACTTGCCAGCAGTGGTTGACACCCCGCGTCCAGAAGACGACCGTGGTGGCCGCCGTGACCCACGCGGTCCACGTCGTGACGCTCGCCCAGGTTCAGATCGTCCAGCCGGTGACCGCCCAGCCGTGCGCGCACCACGCCGCATCGTCAGCGCCCCCGCAGAAGCCAACGCTTCTGCTTCATCAGGTGCTAGCGCAAGCGATGCACCGCAAACTACCGTTAAGCGTGTTGCTGCTAAAACAGCCGCGCCTGCCACTGCACCAGCAGCGGCTGACGGTAAAGGAGAATAATTATGCTGCAACCCGCTCGCCGGAAATACCGCAAAGAGCAAAAAGGCCGTAACACTGGTATCGCGACACGAGGTAGTTCCGTCGCATTCGGTGATTTTGGTCTGAAATGCGTTGACCGTGGCCGTTTAACGGCACGTCAGATAGAAGCCGCACGTCGTGCGATTTCTCGTCACGTGAAACGTGGCGGTCGTATCTGGATTCGTGTGTTCCCTGATAAGCCAATTTCCCAAAAGCCTGCTGAAGTGCGTATGGGTAACGGTAAAGGTAACCCTGAATACTACGTTGCTGAAATTCAGCCCGGTAAAATCGTGTTCGAAATCGTTGGTGTGCCAGAAGAGTTGGCTCGTGAAGCGTTCCGTTTGGCTGCTGCCAAACTGCCTTTGCGTACGACTTTTGTAGCCCGTCTGCTCGGTCAATAATTCAGGAAAGCTCATACTATGAAATCAACTGAACTCCGCCAAAAAGACGTCGCTGGTCTGCAAACTGAAGTCAAAGCTTTGCAAAAAGCCCACTTCGGTTTGCGTATGCAAAAAGCCACGCAACAACTCACCAACACCGCTACGCTGCGTTCCGCACGTCGCGACATTGCTCGCGCGAAGACCATTCTTGGTCAACAGCAAGCAGCTGTATCTACAACCGCCAAATAAGGAGCAACTAAATGACGGAAGCTAAAACATCCCTCAAGCGCACCTTGGTTGGCAAGGTGGTCAGCGACAAGCGTACCAAAACAGTGACTGTGCTGATTGAGCGCCGTGTTAAACACGAGCTCTATGGCAAGATCGTCGGAAAATCCAGCAAGTACCACGCCCATGATGAAAAAGGCGAGTACAAGTTGGGTGACACCATCGAAATTACCGAAAGCCGTCCGATTTCTAAAACCAAAAATTGGGTTGCTACCCGTTTGGTTCAGAAAGCCATTGAGGTTTAATCGATT
>JAYUJX010000294.1:0-1568 GCA_043764955.1 Polaromonas sp. | reverse complement strand
CGTCGCGCACTTCTGGCAACTCACTGGCTGCGACCAAGGCGGTGGGTTGGCCTTTGGCGACTTCTAGGGCGAAGCTGGGGCCGCTCAAGATGCCTGTTTTTAAAGGATGTTGTGTCGTTTTAGCTTGGCTTGCTGCAATTTGAGCGTAGATTTCGTGCCCGAGTAGGCCAACACTACCGTCTAAACTGGCTTCAAAGCCTTTGCATAACCAAGCAGCAGGGCAAGTTGCGCCCTTGAGCTGATTCAACATGCCACGCAAACCCGACATCGGCGTGCCGATGATGACCACATCAGCCGTTTTAACAAGTTCGGTGAAATCCCCACTGGCGATATACAGTGACTCAGGGAAAGCCACTTGCGGCAAGTATTTGCCATTGCAGCGCTGTGTTTGCATCTGCGCCGCTTGCGCTGCATCGCGCGACCAGAGGGTCACATGGTGGCCAGCACGGGTGTGGCTAGCTGCGCTTATCGCCAGTGCCGTACCCCATGCGCCTGCGCCTAAGATGAGGATATTCATGCGATAACATTTCCCATCAAATTCGTCATTCCCGCGAAGGCGGGAATCCACAGGTGGTGATGCTTAGGTGTGAGCAGCATTTCAAGACGGTGTATGGATTCCCGCCTTCGCGGGAATGACTGAGTATTGGGGTATTGGCTTGGACTTTATTGCAGCGGCGTTGCAGCTTGTTCTGCTTGCTGCTGCTCGTACATGGCTTGGAAGTTGATTTCGGCCAAATGCACGGGCGGAAAGCCAGCACGAGAGACCAGGTCTGCCACGTTGCCGCGCAAGTACGGGTACACAATCGCAGGGCAGGTGATGCCCATGATGGGGCCCATTTGCTCTTGCGGCAGGTTGCGGATTTCGAAAATACCCGCTTGCTTGGCTTCCACCAAAAACACTGTTTTCTCGCCAATTTTGGTGTGCACTGTCGCGGTTACGGAGACTTCAAACACGCCATCGGCCACGGGCGTGGCGTCCACACCGAGCTGAATGTTCACCTCTGGCTGCTCTTGCGCCAGCAAAATAGCCGGTGAATTCGGCTGCTCTAGCGAGACTTCTTTGAGGTAAACGCGCTGGATTTGGAATATTGGATCGGTAGCTGTGTCTGTATTAGTGCCGGTCGCTGGAGTCGCTGCATCTGCCATGGGGTTGCTTTCGAGAGTTTGAGAAAAGATGTAATTATCTCAGACCCGCAGCGTAAATATAGATTCGCTCCGTCATTCCCGCGCAGGCGGGAATCCACGGTGGCGGGGCATAGATTCCCGCCTTCGCGGGAATGACGAACGAAAGTCTGGGAATGACGGACTGGTGAGGGGAATTTAACTATTCAGCTGCTTTTCCAACGAATCCAACACTTTGTAGCAGTTCACCACCTGCGCCACGCTGGAGTTCGGCTCGCGGCCTTCTTGGATGGCGGCGAAAAACTCGCGGTCTTGCAGCTCAATGCCGTTCATGGACACGGCCACTTGGCTGACGTCGATTTTCTCGTCTTTGCCGCTGCTCGTCGATTGCAGCAGGTCGTCATAGCGCGCCAAATAGGTCGCGGTGTCGCCAATGTAGCGGAAGA
>JAYUJX010000293.1:0-1570 GCA_043764955.1 Polaromonas sp. | reverse complement strand
CCGGACTGTCTTTGACTGCGTCGCCAGGCAAACTGGGTGAAACGGTACGAACAGTCTTGTTGATGCCCTATGGCGTTAAAGCTCAAAAAAGTCTAGCTGCATTTTTGATCGACCGTTTGTCTGATGTTTTGGGTATTTGTCTTTTGGGTGTTATCGCCGGGCTGGTGAGTGGTAAACCAGTCTGGTTGTTGAGTATTTTCTTTGTTGCTATCTTCGTCGGCAGCTTTGTGTTTCGTTATGCGCTGACTTCAAATCACGGGGATCTTTTTTGCGAGTGGTTTTTGAAGAAAATGTACAAATTGCCACTCAAGGACGTACCTGCAATATTGCAAAACTGGGCTCAACTGTGGTCGATCACCAGGGTGATTGGATTTACTGCGATTGCCATGTTGGCATATGGGTTGCAGGCATTGGTCTTCAGCTGGTTTTGTGGGTTGTCGGGTATCTCATTGTCGATGTCGGAAACAGTTTTGATATTCATCCAAGCGACCCTGTTTGGAGCGGCGAGCCTGATTCCAGGCGGTTTAGGTGCCATGGAAGCCGCACTTGTTGTGCAGCTGGTTTCCAATGGCGTGGAACAGGGCTTGGCGGTATCCGTGGCAATAGCAACGCGGTTGGTGACATTTTGGTTGGGAATGCTGTTGGGTTTTATATGTTTGTTAATTTCTTCGCAGACTTTGAAACGCCTGTCTTAGGGCATGGCTTGCCGAATTCACTGTAAAAACCTCTACAAAACAAGAATATGACGATTGTTTTGACAGGTTATTATCAGTATCTGATGCCTAAAAGCCAGACGCCCACTCCATACCATGCCCGCCAAGTTTGATGTCTCAGAACCTGCTGCGTTGCAGCACTTGCTTGACCAGCGCGATCAGGAGCTGGCAGCGTTGCGTGCTTCCAGCAGTTGGCGGCTGACCGCGCCATGGCGGCTGGTCGGTCGGGCCTTGCGCAAATTGCGGCGCATGACGACCAAAGCCAGTGCATGCATCGATGTGCAGCCCAAGGAAGCACGGGATTACGCGCAGTGGATTACCCATTTTGAGGCGCCCAGCTCAGAAGTGAGCGCAAATTTACGTGCACAGATCGACGGTTTTGCCGTGCTGCCTTTGTTTTCTATCTTGATGCCCTGCCAAACGCCTACGCTGGCGCAGCTGGAGGCCACGCTCACCTCGGTGCAGCGGCAAATCTACCCCAACTGGGAGCTGTGCATTGCCGCGCCAGCCGATACAGGTTTGGTGCTGCGGGCGCAGCTGGCGCGCTGGGAGGCGGCTGAGCCGCGTATCAAGGTGTCGTTTGCCGCACCTGAAGTATCGTCAGCCTCAGTGGGCGGGCTGGCCGCGCTGACCAACCATGCCTTGGGCATGGTGAGCACCGCAGCACACAATCCCAGCCAGTGGGTGCTGCGGCTAAATACTACAGATTTAATAGCTGATAAGGCAATATATTCGACGGCTAGAGCTATAAATGATCACGAAAATTGCCAGATCATCTATGCGGACGAAGATGTGCTTGACGCCGCCGACCAGCGCTGCGAGCCCTACTTCAAGTGCGACTGGAACCCGGACCTGCA
>JAYUJX010000292.1:0-1570 GCA_043764955.1 Polaromonas sp. | reverse complement strand
CAGACAAGCGCCGCCAATAGCTGATATTAATTGGCAACATATCGAGTTGGGCGTAAAACTTGGTGAAGGTGCATCGGGCGTTATTTCTAAAGCCAAGTTACGGAAAGCTGACGCGTCGTCCCAAGAGGTTGCTGTGAAGTTGTTCAAAAGCGATGTGACCAGTGATGGTCTGCCGCGCTGCGAAATGGCCGCCAGTATCGCCGTGGGTTTGCATCCGCGCGTCGTGGGCGTGTTGGGGCAAATCAGCCATCACCCACAGGGAACAATGGGCTTGGTCATGCCCTTGATTGCATCTGATTTTATAAATCTTGCGCAGCCGCCCAGTCTTGAATCGTGCACAAGAGACGTCTATGCTCAAGAGGCTACTTTTAGTTTGTCACAGCTTTACAGTCTTGTGCTTGGCGTCGCACGCGCAACTGAGCACTTGCACGCTTGCGGTGTGCTGCATGGCGACTTGTATGCACACAATATGTTGCACAATGCAGAAGGACATGGCCTGTTGGGAGATTTTGGCGCGGCAAGCTTTTTACCGGGTGGCGATGCAGAAGACTCCGATATTTCGAAAGCCCTACAACGTATCGAGGTGCGGGCGTTTGGTATCTTGCTGGGCGAGCTGTTGGCGCATTGTCCCGATGCAGACGGTGATGCAGACGGTGATGCAGAACAAGCTATCAGGTCAAAATTTATTGAATTGCAACAGTGTTGCACGCAAGCGGACGTGTCTGCACGGCCTTTTTTTGAAGATGTGGTGCGAGAAGTGGTGCGTGCAACAAATCTTCACAGGGAAGTTGTCAGCAGCGCTTCGTAGTCTTGTTGTGTGGCTATGCGCGGATTGGTTTTGTGGCAATGGTCGGCCAGTGCGCCTTTGATGATGTTGCCGAACCAGTCGCGTTTTACCCCCAAGGCGTCTAAGCCGGTAGGCAAACCGAGGCGCGCATTCATGTCTTTGATGGCGGCGGGGATGTCGCTGCCGGATGCCAAACCCATGGCATGCGCCATGCGTTGCAGACGTTGCTCGTTTTGAATGGATGGCGCTGTTGCGTTGAATGCCACCACAGCAGGTAAAAACATGGCGTTCAACGTGCCGTGGTGCAGGCCAGGGTTGATGCCGCCCAGACTGTGGCTTAGGCTATGCACGCAGCCCAAACCTTTTTGAAACGCCATGGCACCCTGCATCGAGGCGCTCATCATGTTCATCCGGGCGTCAATGTCGCTGCCGTTGTTCGTCGCACGTTCAATGTTTGCCCAAGCGCGCGTTAACCCATCAATGCCGATACCATCAGCGGGTGGATTGAAGGCGGGAGCCATGAAGGTTTCCATGCAATGGGCTATCGCATCCATGCCTGTTGCGGCGGTCAATTTGGCGGGTAAACCAAGTGTGAGTTCAGGGTCGCAAATGGCTGCTTTGGGAACCAAATGCCAAGAGTGAAAACCAAGCTTGCGGCGGTCGTCCACAATCAAAATCGCACCACGTGCTACTTCACTTCCCGTGCCGCTGGTGGTGGGTACAGCAATCAATGGCGCGGCTCTATCGGTAATCAACAGCGAGCCGCCTTCGATGGTTGCGTAG
>JAYUJX010000291.1:0-5630 GCA_043764955.1 Polaromonas sp. | reverse complement strand
TCGGGCCTGGCGTGCCGGATGAGACGGCGGCGAAGACGCTGAGGGCGAGGAGTTGGTCGGCGGTCATTTTGATTGCCCCAACACTGGTATCCCCACCGGCATCTTTTTACCCACAAACACCGTCGCAATCACCGCCAGCGCAAAGCCCAGCGTCATGGCATCGATTTCTTCGCCCAAAAGCGGCAGGGCAAACAGCAGACTCAAAAACGGCTGAACGAGCTGGACTTGGCTAACACGCACCGCACCACCCAGTGCCAAACCACGGTACCACGCAAAAAAGCCTAACCACATGGAAAACACGGCAACGTAGGCAAACGCCCACCAGCTGTTGGGGTGGATGGCTGATAGGTTTGCGGGTAAATTCAGCCAAGTTATGGGCACGGTTATGGGCAGGGACAGCACCAAGACCCAGCAAATCACCCGCTCTGCGCCCAAAGATGGCGTTAAGCGTGCGCCGCCAATGTAGCCAAACGACGCACTAAGCATGGCGAGGAGCAAAAACACATCTGCCGTGTGCAGGCTGAAATGTCCCGTCGCATCTGCAGAGCGCATCACCATAAAGCCCAAGACAAGCATTGTCCCCAACACTGCGCATAGCCAAAAACCAACACTTGGCTTTTGGCGAAACCACAGCGCGGCAATCACCGCCGTGGTGAGTGGCAACAGGCCGGTGACGACTGCGCCATGCGTGCTGGGCACGTATTGCAGCGCCAAAGACATGAACAGCGGAAAGCCGACAACCACGCCACAGGCGGTAAAAGCCAGCAAACCCCATTCAGCCGCGCTTGGCAGCTTCCAGGTTATATTTTTGACATTTTTAGAGCCTAAATCGGGCTCTAGCCGTCGTATATATTGCCTAAGCAGATATAAAATTGATAGCAAACCTGCCACAGCAGCACGACCAAAGGTGATGAACCACGGCGTCAGCTGCGGGTCTGCAGCCGTGCCGAGGGCGAGCTTGGTCATGGGCAGGGTGGCAGCAAACAGCGTGACGCCTAGCAGCCCCAGCCACAGGCCAGTTTTAACATTTTTTGCGGAAGTTTGAGCAGCGTTCATATCAAACTCATATCAAAATGTAGCCATCCAAGCCGCTGTCACCACCAAAACCGCTGCCATGACGCGGTTAAACCACGCCAAACGATTCCCGATTTGTAGCCATTCACGCAACAACGAACCCATCGCCGCATACGCCAAATTGCTCGCGAAGGCGTAAAACAACAAAATCGGAAACATCAGCCAAAAGCGGCTCGTTGCGTCGGGCTTGCCTGCAATCCAGCCCGCAACCAGCGCGAGCGCCAGCATCCAAGCTTTGATATTCAAAAACTGCAACATCACGCCCTGTGTAAACGATACATTCAAACGCGCATTGTCAGCTTCACCTAATTGGCGGGACATACCAATTTTGTAAGCCAGCCACAGCAAATACCCCACGCCCAGCACTTTGATAGCCAAACGCAAAGCAGGAATAGCGACCACCAAAGCACCTACACCGCCAGCGCACAAACTAAAAAGCAGCCCCCAACCGACGGGCACTGCACACACAAACGTCATCGCCCGCTTCAAGCCGTAGTTCGCCGCCAGCGCGGTGGACAGCGTGGTGTTTGGCCCCGGCGTAAAGCTGGCAGCGGTGGTTAAGGCCAAAAGGGCGGTGAGTTCGGATGTGTTCATAAATAATTTTGTATTGACAATGTAAGCGATAAAACAATACACTAACAATACAGTACAGCATGTCAGTTTATTTCAGTGTACGGCTATTTTTATCAGTACACAAACCGACAATCATTTCTCTCCGTCATTCCCGCGAAGGCGGGAATCCACGCGCGCCACCATGGATTCCCGCCTTCGCGGGAATGACGAACTTGGATCAAAACATGCCTGAAAAACTAAACCATAGCACTTCAATGACCCTAGCAGAGCAGCTGAGCGGCCGATTTGCGGAACGCATCAACAGCCGGCTGCTAGCGCCTGGCTCGCGGCTGCCCTCGGTGCGGCAATGTGCGCAGCAGCAGCTGGTCAGCCCCTCTACCGTGGTAGCGGCGTACGACCAACTGCTCGCCTTAGGTTTGGTAGAAGCACGTAAAAACCGAGGTTTTTTTGTGCGTGAAGCGGCACAAAATACCTCACAAAATATGGGCAAAAACACGCCCTTAGCCGGCGTATTTTCAGCCAATACAGCTATTAAAAACATAGCAGAATTACAACCGCTCACGCGCCCTGTTAACGCGGCCATGCTGATTCGCGGCATGTTCGTGCAAGGCAGCGGCAAACCCCAGCCTGGCATGGGCACGTTTCCGCCGGATTGGTTGGCGTCCAGCTTTTTATCCAGCGCGGTGCGCAAAGTCACCAGCCCGGCAGAATTGCAAAAATTTTCGCTGTCGTATGGCGAACCGCTGGGCGATTCTGCGCTGCGTAAATCGCTTTCAAACAAGCTGGCAGGTATCAACATTTCTGCCAGCCCCGAGCAAATCATCACCACCGTGGGCGCAACGCATGCGCTGGACATGGTCAGCCGCACGTTCTTAAAAGCGGGTGACACCGTGATGGTGGAAGAGCCGGGCTGGGCGATTGAATTTGCCCGATTGCAGATGCTGGGCTTGCGCATTTTGCCCGTACCGCGCGGCCCGGATGGGCCTGATTTGGCGGTGATGGCGCAGTATTGCGAAGCCTACCAAGGATCCGAAAACCGCCCCAAACTTTTCGTCAGCGTCAGCGTGCTGCACAACCCCACGGGTTACAGCTTGTCGCCGGGCAGTGCCCACAGCATTTTGAAACTGGCGAATCAGTACGACTTTCACATCGTAGAAGACGACACCTACAGCCACATCGCCCCCGCCCACGCCACGCGGCTGTGCGCGTTGGACGGCTTACAGCGCACGATTTATGTGAGCGGCTTTGCCAAAATCCTCGCCCCCAACTGGCGTATTGGCTACTTAGCCGCGCCGCCTAACTTGGTGGAGCAATTGCTGGACACCAAATTGCTCGCCACGTTGACCACGCCATCGCTCCTGGAAAAAGCCGTCAGCCACTGCATAGACCAAGGCCAGCTACGCCGCCACGCCGAGCGCATTCGCACCCAGCTTGATGCAGCGCGGGGTAGATCGGTGAAGTTATCGCTCACTCACGGTTGCACTTTGGCGGCCGAACCTGCGGGATTGTTTGGCTGGGTAGACACCGGCGTAGACACCGACGCCCTAGCCCAACGCATGCTAGACCACGGCTATCTGCTCGCCCCCGGCGCCCTGTTTTTAGCCGATCGCAGGCCGAGCACCCTGATGCGGATCAACTTTGCGACGACGCAGAATGCAGAATTTTGGGGGGTGTTTGCCAAGGAAGTCGGGCAGATGCGGGTTTAACTGCTCTTGATTGGCTTATTTTTAATGAATTTAAGCTACAGCCGCACAGCCAAACTTAGCTTGGATATTGTTGCCGAGAGTGGATGACTTGCAGAATCTCTATAACTTCAGCGCCTACTTGGTATACCAAAATGTAATTAGGGTGAACCACTGCTTCGCGGGTGCCAGCTACCCGACCACGACGGTACAAAAAGGGATGGTTTATGAGTGATTCTGCGACTTGAACTATATCGGTATGAAGTGCCTCTGCCGCTCTGGCATTGCGTTGTTCAACATAGTCAATGATTTCTGCTAATTCGTGTATGGCGTCAGGTTTCCACTTAACCGACAGCACGTGCTTTTCTCTTTTCTTCTAACAAAACCTGTACTTTAGCCATCGCCAGATCATGCGGAATGCTCAGGCGTGGATCATCAATCGCCGCTTGCACCTTGGCTCTAAACCAATGGTCATAACTGTCAGCCTGCTCTTGTGTATCGAATTCCGACACAATGGGTGATAAAACGGCATTCATAACGAGTCCTTGCAACTAAATATCAAAACACAGTGTTTATTTTGACGGTTTGTACAACATTGTGCAATAACTGAAAAACTAAAAGAAAACGCCCTTAGAAATCTTTCAACTTCTAAAGGCGTTCAAGTTTTGTGGTGCGGCTGGCAGGAATTGAACCCACGACCCTCTGGTTCGTAGCCAGATACTCTATCCAACTGAGCTACAGCCGCACAGCATATATATTGTAGCGCGAAAAGCTGCCTAAAAACCGTCGCCTTGTAGATATCCAACAATCTCACCCTTGGGATTCAGCACAGCCACCCAGTCTTGCCTAGCGATGATAGGCAGATAGCGTAACTGTTTGGCGTCTGTGCCTGCTTGCGTTTGTAACTTATCAATATCAGCTTGTTTACTGGGGTGTTTTTTGGCGAAATTGTCTAAGGGTTTGGCTTTGGCGTAGGTTTTGGCAGCTTGGGCAGCGTTGTAAGCCTCGTAAAAACCAGGCCGCTCGCCGAAGTCACGCCCGCCTTGGACGGACTCAAACATCACCTTTTCGCGCTCTTCTTTGCTGGCGTCTCTCAAGCCCACCGTTTGCGGGCCTTTGAAAAGCTGGGCTTGCAGGGCTTCTGGCAGTTTGGCCAGTTCCACAGCATCTACGTCTGCCAGTGCAATCACCTTAAACCTATCCACCTCATGCACCAAGTACAAAGGCCGCGCTTGGTGCACCGTCCAAATGCCATAAACCAGTGCTGCTATTTGTAACACGACGACCAAGCTCAAATCCATCAACAACTCGCGTTTTGGCTTGGCAGGGTTGAAAAGCACAAACGTTAGCAATGGGCCGCAGATGATGTCTACCCCCATGATGAGGAAAAACAATTCTGTACCGCCAGCAAGCTGCCGATAAGGGTAAGGAAACCAAACCCCAAAAACCAACGCCGCCACAATGAACGCGACCAGCAAACTCCCCGCAAAATGCCAACCCATCGCTTTGGCAGCACTTTTGAATCGTAACTTGTTGATTTTCATGTCTATTTACCCATAAACCCATTTTACAAAACAAAAAAGGCGCCGAGGCGCCTTTTTATATGAATAATTAACTAACGGCAGTTAGCTGGAGAATATTTCGCAGGCATAGTTGCAGCAGTCACTGGTACTTGAAACGGAGCAGCTATTGTTTTACCTGCAGCTTGACAACTCCAATCAACACCACCGACTGTGTAGCTAGGTGTGATATTAAGTGTTTTACCATCTGCAGTACCGCCAAGACCCGCTGCGGCCATGGTAATGGTAATCACACCACCTACTAAAACACCTGCGTTATTGGTGCCTGCTGTATGTGCAACACTAGCCAAATACTTCGTAGGTGCAAACTCAAACCATGTTCCACCTGCAGGCGGGATACCTGAACCAGGATAAGCTGCGTAAACACCATTGTTTGCTGCTGATGTTTCAGCAATAGCTGACTTAGCTGCTGCTGCGATACTGAATGCCTCTGTAACTTTTGCTTTAATTGTGTAATCTTGATATGCTGGCAAAGCAATAGCTGCCAAAATACCAATGATCGCAACAACAATCATTAACTCAATTAAAGTGAAACCTTTTTGCATATTTTTATGAAAAATATTCAAAGCATTCATTATCGTTCAGCAATTTATTAATATACTAAATTAACGGCAATTTGCTGGTGCATATTTGCCAGGCATCGTTGCCGCTACTGTCGGTTGTATGAATGCTGCAGGAATAGTTTTTCCCAATGCGCCGCAAGCCCAATCAACTCCACCAG
>JAYUJX010000290.1:0-1572 GCA_043764955.1 Polaromonas sp. | reverse complement strand
CTTAGCCATACTAGCCTAAATAAGCTCAATTACCCCACTAAGATATGCCTATAGCCGGCGTATTTAATGCCTAAGTAGCTATCAAATTAATAGTAATTTGTGTTAAATTCATCTTTATGCCCGACTCAATAAACAAACAAACCAGTCAAGCGCTGATACTGCTGTGGGTCGTGCCCGCGCTGTGGACAGTGAACTACATCGTCGCCCGTAAAGCTCCCGGCATCATTGGCCCGCATCTGCTGGCGCTGGGACGTTGGGGTTTGGCTGCTCTGGTTTTGGTAGTTTTAGCTCGCAGTGAGTTGTGGGCGCAGCGTGCCAACATCGCCAAAGCTTGGTGGCAATACCTGATTTTGGGCGCGCTGGGCATGTTGATTTGCGGGGCATGGGTCTACCAAGGCGCGCGGTCAACCCAAGCCATGAACATCGCGCTGATTTACGCCGCATCCCCCGTGTTGATCAGTCTAGGCTCGGTTTGGATGTTGAAAGATAGCATCAACAAACGCCAAATCGCCGGCGTTTGCTTAGCTTTGCTTGGCGTTGTGCATGT
Source organism: Polaromonas sp. (assembly GCA_043764955.1). Lineage (GTDB taxonomy): Bacteria > Pseudomonadota > Gammaproteobacteria > Burkholderiales > Burkholderiaceae_C > Aalborgiella. The sequence continues at coordinate 1,025 of JAYUJX010000290.1, read as the reverse complement.
GGTGGTGAAGGGGCAGTGGACGGCATTGTCAAACGTGCAATTCGTCGTCGGTGATTTGTGGATTGTCGCCGCCACCATCGCGTGGGCGGGTTACGCGCTGCTGCAAAAGAAATGGCCAAGCCCATTGAGCGCCACAGCAAGACTAGCCGCCATCTGCTTGGGCGGTATCGTCAGTTTGTTACCGTTTTCAATTTGGGAGCTGTTTCAGCCCGATTTAACTGTGTGGGGCGCACAAGCCTTCTGGCTCATCGTCATCGCCGGCTTGGTGCCAGGTTTGGGCGCATACTGGATTTACGGCTGGGCACAAAAAATACTATGCGCAAGCCGCACGGCTGTCGCCTTGTATTTGGGGCCACTCTATGCTGCATTTATGACGTGGGCTTTTTTAGGCGAGGCCCCCGGTTGGCATCACCTGTTTGGAGGATTGCTGATTTTGCCGGGGGTGTTTTTGGTGATGAAACGAACTCAATAAATAAATTTATCGGCTCTTATATACATTTCCTAGAAATTGCAGCCTGCTGAATCGCTTCATATTCGCCTTTAATGCGTCCAAATTCAGCTTCTTGTTGCTTGTTACCTAAGAAGAAAATAGCAGGCCAAAAAAGTACAACTGCGACACCCGTCAATACTTTGTCATTGTCAGCAGCCTTATCAACTTGACCGCCTAGTTCTGTCATGCGACCTTGAAGGCGAGAGGATTCAGAAGTGATTTGCGCACAGTCATATGATTGATAAGCCAAAGGAGACGCATAAGTTGCGGCGACCTTACCAGATGAAGTTGCACAGCCTGTTAAAGCAATTGTTACTGCGAGTGCAGTCGCTAGGATTTTCTTCATTAACATCTTTCAATAACATTACACAATTTGTAATGAAATGATTCTAACTGAAGGCTTGATGATGAATGTTGAAAAATATGTAAACTAAGATGCTCATTTATGCGTCTAGTATTTGTATTTATTGCCTATAGTGCTATTAATTTAGGAGTAAATAATTTTTCTCATTCGTGCAATATGTTACGGTTTGTA
>JAYUJX010000289.1:0-1576 GCA_043764955.1 Polaromonas sp. | reverse complement strand
GTCAATAAAAGATCAAACGCAAAATAAAACGAAAGATGAAGCCAGCGTGGAAAAAATCGACACCAGTTATCTCGAGTCATTACTAGGGTACAACGCGCGCCGTGCCGCCGTAGAAATTATTGGTCTTTTTCTGAAGCGAATGGATGTTTACGACTTGCGACCTGTTGATTTCTCGGTTTTATCCCTGATAACGCACAATCCCGGTATCAGTTCACGCCAGTTGTGTTCGGAATTAAATATTTTGCCACCAAACTTGGTTGGCATGATCAATACCTTGGAAAAGCGTGAATTGATACTGCGCAAACCCCACCCGAGCGATGGCCGTGTTATTGGTCTGCATTTGTCTGAAATTGGTATAAAGTTGATGAAAGACGCTGAGCAAACAGCAAAAGATCTCGAAGACGAAGCTGCTTCTAAGTTGACGGCTACTGAGCGCAAAACACTGATGCGTCTATTGCAAAAAATCTATAACTGATTCTTTGCCTGATAGAGCCGCCAAAGTTTAAATACCAAGGTGCTGTTGCAAAATTTCAGGGTTAGCCAATAGCTGAGTAGAGCTTCCTTCAAAAACGACTTGACCTTTCACTAAAATCACATTTCGGTCTGTGATTTGAGTGACATGCTTCCAGTTTTTATCCACAATGATGCTGCTGATGCCCGATTCGCGAATCACACCGCAAATGCGCCAGATTTCTTTCGCAATCAATGGGGCTAAACCTTCAGTGGCTTCATCCAAAATCAGCACATCAGGGTTGGTCATCAAAGCGCGACCAATGGTCAGCATTTGTTGCTCACCACCAGAAAGTTGTTGTCCGCCGTGATTCAGGCGTTCTTTGAGTCGTGGAAAAGTGTCTAAAACTCTGTCGTAGTGCCAGTCTTGCTGCTTGTCTGCGCGCTGTTTTGCAGCAGCAGATTTGCCTGCACGTGCCGTCATCTTCAGATTCTCAGTAACACTCAGATTGCCGAAAATGCCGCGTCCTTCAGGGACATACGCCACACCCAATTGGGCAATTTTGTAGGGTGGTGCACCTGTCATATCTTGATTCATGATGGTTACAAAGCCAGAACTTGGCTTGACCAAACCCATGATGCTTTTGAGCAAGGTGCTTTTCCCCATACCGTTGCGCCCCATCAGACCGATGGTTTCGCCCCTGGCCACTGAAAAATCTATACCCTGCAAAATATGGCTCGCGCCATAGTGCGTGTTCAATCCTTTTGCATCAATGAGTAGATTAGTCCTATTGTTGTCAGACATGTTCTTCTCCCAAATAGGCGGCTTGCACTTTGGCATCGGCACGAACTGCTGCCGGTTTGTCGCTAGCGATGACTTGACCGTTGACCATCACTGTGACTTTGTCTGCTAATGCGAACACAGCATCCATGTCGTGCTCAACCAGCAGCATGGCGTGGTCTTTTTTCAATGTGTGCAGCAGTTCAATCATGCGTTCAGCCTCAGCCATGCCCATGCCAGCCAGGGGTTCATCTAGTAATAAAACTTGTGGTTGGGTTGCCAATGTCATCGCAATTTCTAGCTGTCGCTGTTCACCGTGGCTGATAGTACCCGCAATGGCATGCA
>JAYUJX010000288.1:0-1578 GCA_043764955.1 Polaromonas sp. | reverse complement strand
AAGTTGTTTTTTTTGACATTGATGGCGTGATGACGGACGGTGGTTTACTGTTTACCGAAGCGGGTGAGTCCATCAAACGCTTCAATACTTTGGATGGTTTGGGCATCAAACTTCTGCAAAAAGCAGGAATAATACCCGTCGTCATTTCTGGCCGCGATTCTGCACCGCTGAGAACCCGCCTCAAAGCTTTGGGTGTGACACACATATATTTGAACGCAGAAGACAAACATCCCGCCGCTGAGAAGACACTGGCAGAATTGGGACTAACTTGGGCGCAAGCGGCTTGCATGGGCGACGACTGGCCTGATTTGCCTGTTCTGCAAGCAAGCGCATTTGCTTGTGCGCCCTTGCATGCACACTTTGAGGTTAAAGCTATAGCGCACTACATTACAGAAGCACCAGCCGGCTTTGGCGCAGCGCGCGAGTTTTGCGATTTGTTGTTGATGGCTTCTGGCAAATACGCGCAATTCCTTGCTGAATTTCAACCCGACACTACCAAGGCGCACGTCGCATGACAAGCGCTTGGCTATTGATCCGCCGCGTGACCGACCAACTGGCCATTTATTTGCCCCTCTTGCTGATCGCGGCTTTGGCTTTGGGTAGCTATTGGCTAGTCCGCAATGCGCCTGTGATTGCAGTTTCCTCAGCTGATAAGCCTTTGAGCCACGAAGCGGATTATTTTTTGCGTAAATTTTCAGTCAAAAGCTTTACGCCGCAAGGCAGCTTGAAAAGCGAGCTTTTTGGCGGCCAAGCAAGGCATTTTGCTGACACAGACACCATTGAAATTGACAATGTACGCATGCACAACTTTAACCAATCTGGCCGCCTGACCACGGTGACAAGCGCCAACCGAGCCATCAGCAATGGCGATAACTCTGAAATACAGCTGTATGGCAATGCCTCATCGGTGCGCGAAGCTGCTGTTGATGCCAACGGCGTGATGCAACCAAAAATGGAATTCAAAGGCGAGTTTTTGCACACATTCGTCGACGAAGAGCGCTTGAAGTCGCATTTGCCGATCGTTATCCGCCGTGGCAGCAGCGAGTTCAGCGCAGATTCGCTGGATTACGACAATTTAGCACGCGTGATCAATTTGCAAGGCCGTGTCAAAGCGGTGTTGCAGCCAACCAAATAATGCTTCGGCATGGCTAAGCTTGTTTTCATCACTGGGGCATCCAGCGGCATCGGCCAAGCTTTGGCGCTTGCTTATTACGAAGCTGGCTACAGTTTAGCCTTGGTAGCACGCCGCACTGAAGAGATTAAATCATGGTCTAGCCGGCACAATATAAGCCTGGATCGCTATAAAATATATAGTGCAAATGTGGGCGATATTGACGATATTGTTGCAACCGGTAAAGCGTGTATTGCTGCACAAGGTTTGCCTGATGTGGTCATTGCCAATGCGGGCATCAGCGTTGGGGTCGATACCGCGATTCGCGAAGACTTAGATCAAATGGCGCAAACCTTTGCCACCAACAATATTGGCTTAGCCGCCACTTTTCACCCCTTTATTGAAGGCATGCTGCAGCGTAAAAGTGGCAAATTGGTCGGCATTGGTAGCGTAGCGGGTATTCGCGG
>JAYUJX010000287.1:0-5658 GCA_043764955.1 Polaromonas sp. | reverse complement strand
CTCCAAGCCTGTTCGCCAGCCGTTCCTTTGCCAGACGTGGTGCGCGCTAGGGTGCTGTCGTGTAGCAAAAACGGCACGCCATCGCTGCTTAATTTCACATCGCACTCAAACATGCGGTAGCCGTGGCTGGCACCCAGTTTGAAGGCGGCGAGGGTGTTTTCAGGGGCGAGTTTGCCAGCGCCACGGTGGGCGATCCACGTTGGGTAGGGCCAGTTTTCTGATGTGACGTTTTTCATACGGTGATTATGTATGGATAAAAAAACTGTCATTCTCGCGAAGGCGGGAATCCACAACCTGTTCAGCGCTTGCCAAGCTGTGGATTCCCGCCTTCGCGGGAATGACCAGGCTCGCTTTTAAGTAATCCGTTTGCCCGTCACCGCGTCAAAATGATGCACTTTGTCGGCACGCGGAGTGGCGCAGATGGTGCTACCGATGGCTGGGGAGGGCTGGTGTTCATCCACGCGGATGATGACGCGCTCATCGTTCAGCAGGGCGTAGACCAAACGTTCTGCACCTAAAAGTTCGATAGCTTCGACTTTGAGTGGCCAACCTGCGGCGGAAATATCCAAATGTTCTGGCCGTATGCCGAGCACTTGGCCGTTGACGCAGCCCGGCGCGTTTTTCAACAAATTCATGGGCGGTGACCCCATAAAACTCGCCACAAAGGTGCTGGCAGGGCGGTTGTAGACCTCTTCGGGCGTGCCAAATTGCTCCATCACGCCGGCGTTCATTACCATCATACGCTGCGCCAGCGTCATGGCTTCGACCTGATCGTGGGTGACAAAAAGCGAGGTGATGCCCAGCTCACGGTGCAGTTTTTGGATTTCTAGGCGGGTTTGGGCGCGTAATTTAGCGTCCAGGTTCGACAGCGGCTCGTCGAACAAAAACACCTGCGGCTGCCTCACAATGGCGCGTCCCATCGCTACGCGCTGGCGCTGACCGCCGGACATGTCGCGGGGTTTGCGCTCCAGCAGGCCACCGAGTTCGAGGATTTTGGCCGCTTTGTCGACGCGGGTTTTGATCTCGTCTTTCGGTACTTTGGCGATTTTCAGACCGTAGGCCATGTTGTCAAACACGCTCATATGCGGGTAAAGCGCGTAGTTTTGGAACACCATGGCGATGTCGCGGTCGGCCGGTTCTAGGTCGTTCACCACGCGGTCGCCAATGCACACCTCACCGCCAGAGACTTCTTCCAAGCCCGCCACCATGCGCAACAGCGTCGATTTGCCACAGCCTGATGGCCCGACAATGACGATGAATTCGCCGTCGGCAATCTCAGCATTCACGCCGTGGATGACCTGCGTCGCCGTTTTGCCAGAGCCGTAGCGTTTGATGATGTTTTTGAGGGAGATTGAAGCCATTTGTAGATTAACGCAATATTTTTTACTATAAATTTAATAGCAGTTTATGCAATAAATACGCCAAATATAGCCATATTTGAGGGGTAAAAATAGGTTTTCATGGTGGTTTGTGTGTTTGGGGCTACTTTTCGGTATCCACCAAGCCCTTAACGAACCATTTCTGCATCAACATCACCACCGCCGCCGGCGGCAGCATCGCCAAAATGGCGGTGGCCATGACGACGTTCCACTCGTTTTGCGAATCGCCACCTGCCACCATCATCTTGATGCCGACCACCACGGGGTACATGCTCTCGGTCGTCGTCGCCAACAGCGGCCACAGGTACTGGTTCCAGCCGTAGATGAACTGGATCACAAACAGCGCGGCGATGGAGGTTTTGGACAGCGGCAGCAGAATATCGAAGAAAAACTGCATCGGGCTGGCACCGTCCATGCGGGCGGCTTCGGTCAGCTCATCAGGCACGGACATGAAAAACTGGCGAAACAAGAAGGTAGCGGTGGCCGAGGCGATCAGCGGCACGGTCAAACCCGCGTAGCTGTTCAGCATGCCCAGATCAGAGACAACCTGGTAGGTCGGGCCAATGCGCACTTCGACGGGCAGCATCAGCGTCACAAAAATCATCCAAAAAAACAGGGTTTTGAACGGAAAGCGGAAGTAAACGATGGCGAAGGCCGAGAGCAGCGATATCGTGATTTTGCCAATGGCAATCACCATCGCCGTCACAAAACTCACCCACATCATGTGCGCCACCGGCGCTTTCGAGCCACCACCGCCCGCACCACCACCGGTCAAGGCTTTGACATAGGTTTCCCACATATAGCTGCCAGGTAACAGCGGCATAGGCGCTTGCACGATTTCTTGTGAGGTGTGGGTGGAGGCCACGAACGCCAAATACAGTGGAAAAGCGACGATTAGCACGCCAATCCACATGACGGCGTGGGCCAGGAAGGTGAGGAAGGGGCTTCTTTCAACCATAAAACTTACCCCCAAATTGATAAGCAACCCGTTCGCCCTGAGCTTGTCGAAGGGTTAGTGAAGACTTCGACAAGCTCAGTCCGAACGGTATTGGTACGAATGTGCCGACTCGGATAAACATTGCTAATAGTTCACTTTCTTTTCAACAAAGCGGAATTGAATCACGGTGAGCGCAATCACAATCGTCATCAACACCACAGACTGCGCGGCAGAGCCACCCAAATCCATCGCTTTGAAACCGTCGTAATAGACCTTGTAGACCAAAATCGAAGTGTCCTGCCCAGGGCCGCCGTGGGTGGTGGCATCGACAATCGCAAAGGTGTCGAAAAACGCGTACACCATGTTGATGACGAGCAAAAAGAAGGTGGTGGGCGTGAGCAGCGGGAACTGAATCGTCCAAAAACGTCGCCATGGCTTTGCACCGTCAATGGCGGCCGCTTCGATGAGCGACTTGGGGATGGACTGCAAACCCGCCAAAAAGAACAAAAAGTTGTAGGAAATTTGCTTCCACACGGCAGCCATGACAATCAGCGTCATGGCATGGGTGCCGTTCAGCAAATGGTTCCAATCGATGCCAATTTTGCCCAAAGCATAGGCAACCACTCCTAACGATGGCGAAAACATGAAAATCCACAGTACGCCAGCCACGGCGGGGGCGACGGCGTAGGGGATGATCAACATGGTTTTGTACAGCATCGCCCCTTTGATGATGCGATCGGCAAAAACCGCCAACACCAAGGACAGGCCAATGCCCAAAACCGCGACCAAGAGCGAGAAAATAGCCGTGGTTTTGAAGGAGGCTAGGTAGCTTTCATCGTTCCAAAGCTGTAGAAAATTTTGAAACCCCACCCATTCTTTGGACAGCCCAAACGCGTCTTGCACCTGAAACGACTGCAAAACCGCCTGCGCTGCTGGCCAAAAGAAAAACACGAGAATCACGACCAGTTGGGGCGCAATCAGCAGCCAGGGCAGCCATGTGGATCGAAATTGAACGCGTTTTTCCATGAATAACTAAAATCACTCTAAAAATAGGTTAAAAGTGGCTGCAGACTATGTATTGATTGCCTAAAATGCTATAAAAAATATAGTAAAATTTATGAATACCGTTCGCATTGAGCTTGTCGAAATGCTTCTTGCAGCAAGGCTTCGGCAGGCTCAGCCCGAGCGGGTAAAGGTCATTATTTACCCTTGTTCGCCGCTTCAAACCGCGCCAAATGCTCGTTACCGCGCTTCACAATGTCATCCAGCGCTTCTTTGGCGGTCTTTTTGCCATTCCACACTTGCTCCAACTCTTCGTCTTCCACCGCGCGGATTTGCACATAGTTACCTAGTCGGATGCCACGGCTCTTGTCGGTTACTTTGCGGATCATTTGTGTGACGGCAACGTCAGTACCTGGTTTTTCTTTGTAAAAGCCTGATGCTTCGGTCAACTTGTAAGCGGCAGTGGTGACCGGAAGGTAGCCGGTGCGCTTATGGCTGGCAGATTGCACTTCGGGGCTAGATACAAAATTGAAGAAGGCGGCGACGCCTTTGTATTCGGCTGGTTTTTTACCTGCCATGACCCACAAACTCGCACCACCAATGACGGTGTTTTGCGGTGCGCCAGCCACGTCTGGGTAATACGGCAAGGTGGACAAACCGTAGCCAAATTTGGCGTTTTTAGCCACATTGCCGTAAAAGCCGGACGAGGTGGTGACCATCGCGCATTCGCCTGAAATGAAGCTCGCTTCAGGCACGTTGCCACGGCCTTTGTAGACAAACAGGCCTTGTTTGGCCATGTTCGCCAAGTTTTCAATGTGGCGCACATGCAGCGGGGAGTTGATCTTCATGCGGGCATCCAAACCCGCCAAACCGTTAGATTTGGTCGCAAATTCGACGTTGTGCCAAGCGGAAAAGCTTTCTAGCTGCGTCCAACCCTGCCAAGCGGTGGTGAAAGGGCATTTGTGGCCGCTGGCTTTGAGCTTGGCTGCTGCCAGTGCCACTTCTGGCCAAGTGCTTGGCGGCTTAGCTGTATCAATGCCCGCTGCTTTGAAAGCGTCTTTGTTGATGTAAAACACGGTGGTCGAGCTGTTGAACGGGAAGCTCAGCATTTGGCCGTTTGGCGCGGTGTAGTAGCCGGCAACGGCCGCCACGTAGCCTGTGGGGTCAAACTTTTGCCCTGCGTCTTTCATCACCTGAGCCACAGGAACAATCGCACCTTTACTGGCCATCATGGTCGCGGTTCCAACCTCAAACACCTGCAAAATGTGCGGTGCGTTGCCAGCGCGGAAGGCGGCGACGGCGGCAGTCATCGACTCGTCGTACGTGCCTTTGAAGGTGGGGATGATTTTGTACTCTTTTTGGCTGGCGTTGAAGTCTTTGGCCAGGTCGTTCACCCATTCGCCGTTAACAGCGGTCATGGAATGCCACCATTGCACCTCGGTTTGCGCCTGCGCTTGCAGGCTAAAAAGACTCATAACGGCAGCTGCGGCAGCTGCCACAGATGCTGAAAGGCGGATGGTTTTCATGTAAATCTCCAAATAAATCAACAAATTACCTAAAAAAACGTCTAGTAAATGATAGTTGAGCCGACCTGAAAAACGCTTCGGGTAATCCACTACTAGAGTGCGAGCAGCCGTATTTACAGTACTCCAAGTTGAATTTAGCCCCTAAATGTGTCCACTCGGTGACAAGGGTATGCTGCACTGCGGTAACATTAGCGTAGATGAATTCTTCTACTATGCTTTCTACCCTGCCTAATCCATTGTTTCCGCTTGCTCAGGCTGTTCTAACCGAGCACAGTCAAACGGCCGAACGCATTCGTGAAATCCCCTACAACTACACCTCGTTTTCAGATCGTGAAATCGTACAGCGGATTTTGGGCGACCGCGCTTGGCAAATTTTGAACCAATTGCGTGAAGAGCGCAGCACGGGCCGATCTGCGCGTATGTTGTACGAGGCGATGGGCGATATTTGGGTGGTGCAGCGCAACCCGTATTTGCAGGACGATTTGTTGGACAACCCCAAGCGCCGCCAGCAGCTGGTGGACGCTTTACGCCACAGATTGTCTGAAGTAGAAAAACGCCGCACACCGCAGGCAGATGCATCCCGTGATGCGCTGGTGGGAGAGCTGATTGTTATGGCAGCCGGCGCAATCAATACCTTTGATGCTATCTTTTTAAAAGCAACAGCGCTGCGTAAGAAGACGTTAAAAACACTGGGTAAACTCACCGCGAGTGACAATATCAAGTTCGACGGCCTCAGCCGCGTTAGCCACGTGACCGACGCGACCGACTGGCGTGTGGAGTACCCATTTGTGGTGCTGACGCCGGATTCTGAAGC
>JAYUJX010000286.1:0-1593 GCA_043764955.1 Polaromonas sp. | reverse complement strand
CATTTACAGCGCGAACCCACCATGCCCGTCCTGGAAACCAAACTCAACGCCCGTTCCGCCGATTTTGTAGCCAATGCCGCCGCGATGCAGGCTTTGGTCGATGACTTGAACCTCAAAGTCAACCAAGCAGCTTTGGGTGGTGGCGATACGGCGCGAGCCAAGCACACCGCACGTGGCAAATTGCTGCCACGGGACAGGGTGCAGATGCTGCTGGACCCCGGCACACCGTTTTTGGAGCTCAGCCCGCTGGCCGCCTACGGTATGTACCCTGACAAAGACGGCACCGACAGCGCCCCGTGCGCTGGCGTGATTGCCGGTATCGGCCGCGTCAGCGGGGTGGATTGCATGATTGTGTGCAACGACGCCACCGTCAAAGGCGGCACCTACTACCCGCTCACCGTTAAAAAACATCTGCGTGCGCAGGAGATTGCACAGCAAAACAAGCTGCCATGCATCTATCTGGTTGATTCAGGTGGCGCGAATCTGCCCAATCAGGATGAGGTGTTCCCCGACCGCGACCATTTTGGCCGCATCTTCTTCAACCAAGCCAATATGAGCGCCGAGGGTATCGCCCAAATCGCAGTGGTCATGGGCAGTTGCACGGCGGGCGGTGCGTATGTACCGGCCATGAGCGACGAGGCCATCATCGTCAAAAACCAAGGCACCATCTTCTTAGGTGGTCCGCCTTTGGTCAAAGCCGCAACAGGCGAGGTGGTGAGTGCGGAAGACCTGGGTGGTGGCGATGTGCACACCCGTTTGTCTGGCGTGGCCGACCATTTGGCACAGAACGACATGCATGCGCTGAGTATTGTTCGTCAATCCATCAAAAATTTGAATAAAAAGAAGCATCTAGTCGGCGATTTAATTGCCTCAGCAGCTCCTAAATATATAGCGAAAGAGCTGTATGGCGTGATACCTACAGATACCCGAAAACCCTTTGATGTGCGAGAGATCATCGCCCGTGTTGTCGATGGCAGCGAGTTTGATGAATTCAAGGCACGTTTTGGCGCAACTTTGATCTGCGGTTTTGCGCGGATTGAAGGCATGCCCGTCGGCATCATCGCCAACAACGGCATTTTGTTCAGCGAGTCAGCGCTCAAAGGTGCGCATTTCATTGAGTTGTGCTGCCAACGCAAAATTCCCTTAGTATTTTTACAAAACATCACCGGCTTCATGGTGGGTCGCAAGTACGAGAACGAAGGCATCGCCCGCAACGGCGCCAAGATGGTCACAGCAGTGGCGACCGCCGCTGTGCCCAAGTTCACCATCATCATTGGTGGCAGTTTCGGTGCGGGTAACTATGGCATGTGCGGCCGGGCCTATTCCCCCCGTTTTTTGTGGATGTGGCCGAATGCGCGCATCAGCGTTATGGGCGGCGAGCAGGCGGCAAGTGTGTTGGCAACTGTGAAACGTGACGGCATTGAAGGCAAAGGCGGTACTTGGAGTGCTGAAGAGGAGAATGCATTTAAAACGCCTATCAAAGAGCAATATGAAGTGCAAGGCCATCCTTACTTTGCCACCGCGCGTTTATGGGACGACGGCGTGATTGACCCGGCTGATACGCGCCGTGTCTTGGCGCTGGGGCTGAGTGCT
>JAYUJX010000285.1:0-5691 GCA_043764955.1 Polaromonas sp. | reverse complement strand
TGCGAATCACCTCGCCGCTGGCGGTGACGACTTCCAGCGCCAGCACGTTTTCGCGCATCGTGCCATAGCGCACCGCGTTGGTACCGCTGGCGCGGGTGGCGCACATGCCGCCAATCGAGGCGTCCGCTCCGGGGTCAATCGGGAAAAACAAGCCTTCAGATTTGACCGCTTCGTTGACGGCTTTGCGTGTCACGCCGGGCTGCACGGTCACGGTCAAATCTTCAGCGTTGACGCGCAGGACTTGGTTCATGCGGCTGACATCGATGCTGATGCCGCCTTGAATAGCAAGAAGATGACCTTCCAAAGATGAGCCGACACCGAACGGAATCACGGGTGTTTTGTGCTGCGCCGCGAGTTTGATGGCGGTGGAAACATCTGCCGTTGATTCTGCAAAGACGACGGCGCTTGGCGGTGGCACGGTGAAGGAAGATTCGTCTTTGCCGTGGTGTTCGCGCACCGCCAGCGCGGTGGAACAACGCTCGCCAAAGCGTTCTTTGAGGGCGTCAATCAATGCTTGTGGTGTGTTGCGTTGAATAACTTCAGGCAGCACGTGAGAGGCGTGTGTGGGTGCATTCATGGGATTTAACCTCTATGTTAATCTTTATGACAATATCGCCATGGTGATGCGCGAAACACAACATATCTCACCCGCGTCATTGCTCATGTCAATTTGCCACACCTGCGTCGTACGGCCGATATGCACGGGGTAGGTAATGCCGGTAACCCAGCCTGCCTTCACCCCTTTGAGGTGGTTGGCATTGATGTCCAAGCCCACAGCTTTGTGGCCTTCGGGCGCAGCATACATGGCACCACAAGAACCCAGCGTTTCCGCCAAAACGACCGATACGCCCCCGTGCAGCAAGCCATAGGGCTGCTGCGTTCGTTTGTCCACAGGCACTCGGGCGCGGATGAAATCATCGCCTACTTCTAAAAACTCCATGCCCAATCGGTCAACTGCCGTATCAATGTGGGCTTTCGTGAGGATGTCAACTGAGACGAGTTTTTTCCAAATATTCATAGGTTTAAAAGATCGAAAGGGTAGCGAAGAATGAGCAAGGTATGTGTGCAGACATCAGTATAAACACAAGCCAAAAAAAAGCCCACATTGCTGTGGGCTTTAAAAACCGAGGAGATCGGTTAGGGGAGACTAAATGTCTTGATTCAGAACTTAGCGGCTGTAAGCTGTCTCACCGTGAGAGGTGATGTCCAAGCCTTCGCGCTCTTCTTCTTCAGGGACGCGCAAACCGATCACCAGATCCACCAACTTGTAGGCAATGAATGCCACTACGCCAGACCACACCAAAGTGGTCAACACGCCTTGCAATTGAATCCAAACTTGGCCAGTGATGGAGTAGTCAGGGTTAACTTTGTTAGCAACGTAGTCGTACACGCCAGTGCCGCCCAACGAAGGCGCAGCAAACACGCCAGTCAACAACGCACCCAAGATACCGCCGACACCGTGCACGCCGAACACGTCGAGCGAGTCATCAGCACCGAGCAATTTCTTCAAGCCGCTCACGCCCCACAAGCACAGCAAGCCAGCGAGCAAGCCGATCACAATCGCACCCATGGGGCCGACAAAGCCGCAAGCTGGGGTGATAGCAACCAAGCCAGAGACCGCACCAGAAGCTGCGCCCAGCATAGAGGCTTTGCCTTTAGCCAAGGCTTCGCCAGTGATCCAAGCCAAAGTTGCAGCTGCAGCAGCGACCAAGGTATTGACGAAGGCCAAGGCAGCAACGCCATTGGCTTCTAAGTTGGAGCCGGCATTGAAACCAAACCAGCCCACCCACAATAGCGCTGCACCAACCATGGTCAATGTCAAGCTGTGAGGCGTCATCGACTCTTTGCCGTAACCCACGCGTTTGCCGATAACATACGCACCGACCAAACCAGCCATCGCAGCGTTGATGTGAACGACAGTACCGCCTGCGAAGTCTAAATCGCCTTTAGCCCACAACCACCCAGCTGCAGCGGTAACTTTCTCTAAAGAAGCTGCGTCAGTAATCGCATCTGGACCGTCCCAGTACCAAACCATGTGTGCCATAGGCAAGTAGCTGAAGGTGAACCACAACACGCAGAACAACAACACCGCAGAGAACTTGGCGCGTTCAGCGAATGAGCCAACGATCAAACCGCAAGTAATCGCAGCAAACGTTGCTTGGAAAGCCACAAAAATCAACTCAGGAATAACCACGCCCTTGCTAAAGGTAGCAGCGACAGAGTCAGGCGTGATGCCTTTGAGAAAGAGTTTATCGAACGAGCCGAAGAACGGGTTGCCAGCAGTGAAAGCGACTGAGTAGCCGTAGATGACCCACAGCACAAAAATCAGCGCGGTGACCACGAACACTTGCATCAGCACAGACAGCATGTTTTTGCTGCGTACCAAGCCGCCGTAGAACAAAGCCAGGCCTGGGATGGTCATCAATAGCACGAGCACGGTTGAAATCGTCATCCAAGCCGTGTCGCCTTTGTTGGGCACAGGTGCTGGAGCCGCCACAGCTGCTGGCGCTTCCGCTGGCTTAGCCGCATCAGCAGGTTTGGCAGCGTCAACCGCTACTGTTGCAGCGACAGGTGCTGCTGCAGCCGCAGCTGGTGCAGTTTGAGCCATCGCAAAGTTGCTGGCCAGCCATAGGCCTAAGCCTAGGCCGAGGGGGAGAAGGTATTTTTTCATGGTGTGAGTCTCTCTTACAAGATTTATTTAAGGTTGCTTATGAGTTAAAGCGGTTTAAAGCGCTTCTTTGCCGGTTTCGCCCGTGCGAATACGAACGACTTGCTCTAAGTTGTAGACAAAAATCTTACCGTCGCCGATTTTGCCGGTACGGGCAGCGGTTTCAATTGCTTCAATCACTTGGTCAACCAAAGCAGCGCTAACAGCGGCTTCGATTTTGACTTTCGGCAAAAAGTCGACCACGTATTCCGCGCCGCGATACAGCTCGGTGTGGCCCTTTTGGCGGCCAAAGCCTTTAACTTCAGTCACGGTGATGCCTTGAACCCCAATCGCGGAGAGCGCTTCACGCACTTCGTCCAACTTAAAGGGTTTGATGATGGCAGTTACAAGTTTCATGGGTTCTCCTTTATCAAAATGATGAACCAATAAAGCATGTTGCGTGCCAATTTAGTGCAATTGTTGTTGTTTAAATTAGATTTAGAGCTTGTGTTGAACCTTAAAACACGTTACGCTATAAACTGTACAAATTAACAGCTGTAATAATAGTCAGTTAATTCAATCGATTTGTTTACAGTTTTGTTTTGCTTTAGTCAGTCAGTATTCATGCTTGATGTGCTCAAAGCAGTCAATGCACCAAAATAGGGAGAAAATCATGACAGGATTCGCAATGGTGCAAAGTCGCGCTGTTTTGGGGCTAGATGCACCTTCCGTCACGGTTGAGGTGCATTTGGCCAACGGTTTGCCGAGCTTTACCTTGGTTGGCTTGGCGGAAACCGAGGTGAAAGAGGCGCGTGAGCGGGTGCGTTCCGCCCTGCAAAACTCGGGGCTAGACTTCCCCAGTAACAAGCGCATCACCGTCAATTTAGCCCCCGCAGACTTGCCTAAAGACTCCGGCCGCTTCGATTTACCGATTGCGTTGGGCATTTTGGCTGCGAGTGGGCAAATTGAAGCCACTAAATTAGCAGACTTTGAATTTGCCGGTGAATTGTCTCTGGGCGGCGAGCTCAGACCCGTTCGCGGCGCGTTGGCCATGAGTTTGGCACTCCGCAAGATGGCTATCTGCCCCAAATTGGTGCTTCCTGAGGCTAGCGCCGCCGAAGCAGCCCTCGTGCCAGACGCGATGGTCTTTCGCGCCAAGCACTTATTAGATGTCGTCGCGCAGTTTGTCCGCGAACCCAGTTTGGAGCCTATGGACGGCTGGAGCCAAGCGTACGCCGAGCCCATCAGCACCGAAGCCAATGTGTCCAAATACCTTGATTTCCTAGATGTCAAAGGCCAAGCCGGTGCGAAACGCGCCCTAGAAATAGCTGCGGCTGGCGGGCACAGCGCCTTGTTGGTGGGGCCACCTGGCTCAGGCAAGTCCATGCTGGCGCAGCGTTTTGCTGGTCTTTTGCCGCCTATGAACACGGATGAAGCCCTAGAAAGTGCCGCCATTGCATCGTTAGCTGGACGCTTCTTATTAGAGTCATGGGCGCAGCGTCCCACCAGAAGCCCGCACCATTCAGCCAGTGCCGTGGCCTTGGTGGGCGGGGGCTCACCGCCACGCCCAGGCGAAATCTCACTCGCCCACAACGGCGTTTTGTTTTTAGACGAATTGCCAGAGTTACCCCGAGCCGCCCTCGAAGCCCTGCGTGAGCCGCTAGAAACGGGGCAAATCACCATCTCCAGAGCCGCCCGCCGAGCTGACTTTCCCGCCCGCTTCCAGCTCATGGCCGCCATGAACCCTTGCCCCTGCGGTTATTTAGGCGCAGCTATCGGCAGTACACCCCGCTCTTGCCGCTGCTCGCCTGATCAAGTGTCACGCTACCAAGGCAAGCTCAGCGGCCCGCTGTTAGACAGGATAGATTTACACATCGACGTACCCACTTTGCCAGCGGCAGAACTCATCAACGCGCCGCCAGGCGAGTCCACCCTAAGCATACGCGAGCGCTGCATCGCCGCCAGAAACCGCAGCCTTGCACGTCAAAAAAAGCCCAACCATGCCTTGCAAGGCGTTGAGATCGACACCCATGTGCTGCTAGACGATGGCGCGACGAAGTTCCTCAACGTCGCAGCCGCCCGCCTAGGCTGGTCGGCTCGGGCGACGCACCGTACCTTGAAAGTGGCGCGGACGATAGCCGACTTGGCTGGCTCAGAGTTCACCCAAGTCACCCATGTGGCTGAGGCGATGCAGTATCGGCGTGCTCTTCGGAGTGCGATGTAACACCGCTACCCCGCCCCTTGGGCACCCCTTCCAAATGAGGTGGAATTAAGAGGCTAAATTTGCTATATATTTGGTAGCTATTTGGGCAATAAAAATGACGGCTATAGCCGAACATATGCCTCAAAAATCACTATTATTTCGATAGCAAAGGCAATCCCACATAGTTTTCTGCCAAAACGGTAGAAGCAGCCTGTGAGTTGACCAAATACTCCAGCTCCGCTTCTTGCATGCGTTGCCCAAACGCCCCAGTGTCAGGGAAGCGGTGCATCAATGAGGTCAGCCACCATGAAAAGCGCTCGGCTTTCCAGATGCGGGCGAGGGCGCGCTGGGAATAGGTGTTGATGCCAGCGGCGCTCCTAGCACCGTCTTTACCGTAAAACTCAATCAACGCTCTGGATAAATATTTCACGTCACTGGCGGCTAAATTCAAGCCTTTTGCGCCTGTAGGCGGCACGATGTGAGCCGCGTCGCCAGCTAAAAACATGCTGCCAAAGCGCATCGGTTCCGCCACAAAGCTGCGCAGCGGGGCGATGCTTTTTTCGATGGATGGGCCAGTGATGATTTGCTCGGCCAGCTCCGGGTCCAGCCGCTTTCTGAGCTCGTCCCAAAAGCGCTGGTCGCTCCAATCGGTCACTTTGTCGTCCACCGGACATTGCACGTAGTAGCGGCTGCGCGTCAGGCTGCGCATGCTGCAAAGCGAAAAGCCGCGCTCGCTGTTGCCGTAAACAATGGCGTGGGGGGAGACGGGCGGCACATCAGCCAGCACACCCAGCCAGCCGAAGGGGTAGACTTTTTCGTATTCGGTGACAGCGCCTTCGGG
>JAYUJX010000284.1:0-1598 GCA_043764955.1 Polaromonas sp. | reverse complement strand
ATGCTCCCGCTTGGCAACCGTACAGGGTCCGTGAGAATGCTCTCACTCAGTACCGGACGACTGGTGAATAGGGACCAATTTAGAATATTACCGATGCCAGAATCGGTGATCAAGAGGCTCAACGATCTTGCGCTAGCCGACGGGCGTGTGAAAGGTAAAGGTGAGCTGTACGAGCGACCGTTGTCGTACAAACAGGACGGAGACTCTAGGGGGAACCTGCCAGACACGATCGAGCCTAAGGTGAACGACGGTGTAGACCCGTCCATACTACCGTTAGACGGAGATGAGGATCAGAATGTGATAGACGAGAGACCGGACAGTGAGGGTGAACCGGTCGAAAATGGGGGTGACTACCGGGAGCAGCAGTACGATAGCGGTGGGGCGCTAGACGAGCCGAATCAGCTCGACGTGAGCGAGCATCATAGTGAACCGACACACCATGTACATGACACTGAGTCCGACCACGTAATGGACGACCTGATAGCCAGCATGAACGGCATGCGAGCGGGACCGCATGATGACCCCGTAAATGAATCTGGAATTGTCGATGAGAGGGGAGTACCGGTAGACTACGCAGCGGCAAGTGGCGAGTGGGACGACCACACCGATTCGAGGGATGCACTGAGTGGTGCGAATGAGTCACAACCGGCGTATGCGAGTCCTCAGCGGTACGGACTGAATAAGCATGCAGTGATAGATTTCTTCAGGAACGGGAAAGGGACAGCGCTGCTGACGCGCAACTACGACGGAGACGGTACGGACTGGGGCGACTACGTGCTCAATATTTCTGTGAACGAAGCGCTGCGCACGAGGGGTGATGCTGCGGTGAGTGTAATAGAGAAAGAGTTACGGCAAATGGTTGACAAAAAGGTGTGGGAACCGGTCGACGTGAAAGAGCTATCGTCGGACGAGAAGCGGCGTATCATCAGGTCGAGTATGTTCCTTAAGGAGAAGTTCCTCGCGAGTGGTGAGTTCGAGAAGCTGAAGGCACGTCTTGTCGCGGGAGGCGATCAGCAGGATCGTGACCTGTATGATGACCTATCCGCGCCTACTGTTGCGACGTGTTCAGTGTTCACTCTGCTAAGTATAGCAGCACACGAGACGAGAAGCATCACTGTGATTGATATCAGCGGTGCTTTCCTGAACGCAGATATGACAACAGGACTACCCGTGCATATGAGGTTGGACAGAAACATGTCGAACATCATGATCAGACTGTCACCGGGATACTCGCGGTTCACAGACCACAAAGGGTGCGTGGTGGTGCGACTGGATAAAGCGCTGTACGGGTGTGTGGAGTCAGCGGCGCTATGGTACGAGAATCTGAGGGTGAGCCTATCGGAACTAGGGTACATACCGAATGCGCACGACATATGTGTGTTTAACAAGCATGATGAATACGGGGTGCAGTGCACCATCGCCGTGCATGTGGATGACCTACTGGTGACTAGCAAGAATGGTGCGATGATTGAGTCAGTGGCTAGTGGGCTAAAAAGAAGGTACGGCGATATCACTAGGAAGGATGGACCTGTAGTAAACTACCTAGGCATGGTGTTCGACCTTACCACCACAGGTGTTGCACGCGTGTCGATGACCGG
>JAYUJX010000283.1:0-1602 GCA_043764955.1 Polaromonas sp. | reverse complement strand
TTTGAACCGGCTGATTTTGAAGAAAGCTATCACCCGTTTGTTCACCCCGTAGCCAGCCATTCCTACAGAGATACCATTATGGTTACAATTAATTTATTTGATGTTATCTGACCACTTGCGTGTCAGTTGGTGAAGGGCATCCTGACCCAAGGTCTGCCCCCGCGACCCCGACCCCAAACCCCAGTCTGGGGCGGGGGAAGGGGGACCAAATAAGCTAGACGCGCAAGCAACACCACCCGTAAGTTAACATTATCAACACATTCGTTTATAGCAATCCGGCCTACCCTTCGTGCTCGGCAAGCGAGGGGCATAGCAGGAGAGGAGCACGACAGGGAGCCCGGCAACCAGTATTCCCCACAGGGGACAGGACACCGACAGCAGAGGAGAGTTAGGAGATGCCGCCACGGCAGCGCAGGTTCTCTGGCGTGGAAGGAGCAGGGACCGCTAACCGGAGCCGGACCCTTCAGAGACGGAGATAGGGGGGAATTCCACGGGACAACGCCACGCGGAATACGGAGCTTGAACCGCCACCCCATGTCGTGTTGTTAGCCTCAACGTAGTTTAGTTCTTCACAACATACATTTGAAAAAGAGGGTTCAAATGCGATGGATGTGAAGCGTTTGTTGATGACAGCACGCTGTCACAATTATTTGAAACGCCTGATTTCAAGGAGATCCATCATCGTTCAATTCAAGTTACATAACAGAGTTATGAGTGCAAATCTTGGAATCGTTCCCCCGATCTATCAACTAGCCCCAGCGGTGCTATTGCACGCGTCGGAAAACGCTTCGTTGGTGCAGGCCGCTGCAACTAATGAGGACGGCGAGGCCTACGGCGTGTCGTCGGCCGCGGTCGTGGCGGCTGCGAATGTGCCAGCTGATGCGGTGATTATCCTTCCACTGGCACCTCCCGCGCAAGATATGGTAGCGGATTTCACGTACGTGGCTGCCAGCAGAACGGTCTTTGTGCAAGTGCACGACAAGCCGCAGGTGCGAATGACGTACGGTCATTGCATGGGGTACTCGGCTGGAACAGGCGAGCTGCCTACGGATGTTGGAGTACTGTTAAAATTCCCCTCACAACCCAGTTACTTGGTTGCGAAACCACGTCTTCTGGCTGTTATTCGCGCCGCGGTCCCTTTGGGGCAAACTTTAGGACCAGACGCAGAGTGTGCCAAACGACCTTGCATCCGCCAGCTGGTTGGTGTGGGCGAGCAGGCGGAGGATTCCGGAGAACGTGCAAAAGGTACGTCAAATGTGATTGTCGACCTTGATGGTGGAAGGCACGTAACTAGGACCAAAGCAGACATATCACAGAGGGAGAAAGAACTTTATTTCGTATTTCGGGCCATGGACCAACAGAAGCAAGATCACTGCATCAGTCCTGATGTGACGCTACAACCCGAGGAGTATCGCAGCATGATATGTGAACAGTATGAGACTCAATCTGGTCACCGGCACGAGGCCTTCGCCGCCTGCTCCCTGGTGGGACGGGTCCAGAGACTGTACATGTTTCGAGACAAAGCGAAACTGAAGCTCTTCTTAACCGGTTCGGTCCTCATGGAGGGTTCGGTGGAGCCGTCTCTCACCTTGGATGACTTCG
>JAYUJX010000282.1:0-5717 GCA_043764955.1 Polaromonas sp. | reverse complement strand
ACGCGCGTTGCTGGCCGGTGATGCGCTGTTCACGTTTCAAGCCATCACAGGAGGCTAAAAATTATGAGTTTTCATATTGCAGATGTTGAACTGAGCAGTCGGTTTTTTCTGGGAACCTCCAGCTACCCGTCCCCCCACGTCTTGCAGCAGGCGATAGCCGCTTCGGGCGCGCAGGTGGTCACGGTGGGGCTGAAAAGGCAGATGGCCGCCACCACCGCACCCAATGGCCAAGCCACGCAAAACGATTTTTACCAGCTGATCCGCCAAAGCGGTGCCCGATTGCTGCCCAACACCGCCGGTTGCCGCACCGCGCGTGAAGCTGTGACACTGGCGCACATGGCGCGTGAATTGTTTGGCACGCACTGGATCAAGCTGGAGGTGGTGGGCGATGAGCACACATTGCAGCCCGACCCGTTTGAACTGCTCACTGCCACCACCGAGCTGGTGCGCGCCGGTTTTGAGGTGTTTCCCTATTGCACGGACGACTTGGTGAGCTGCCAGCGCCTGCTGGACGCCGGTTGCCGTATTTTGATGCCTTGGGGCGCGCCGATTGGTTCAGGTCAAGGTTTGATCAACCCCTATGCACTGCGCACTTTGCGGGCGCGTTTGCCCGATGTGCCCTTGATTGTGGACGCCGGCATCGGCTGCCCCTCAGACGCAGCCTTCGCGATGGAGCTGGGCTTTGACGCTGTGCTGCTCAACTCCGCCGTGGCGCTGGCACACCAGCCGGTGCAGATGGCCGAGGCTTTCAAACTGGGTATCCAATCCGGCCGACTGGCCTATGAAGCCGGCATCATGGCAATGCAAGACATGGCGGTAGCCACCACGCCGGTGACGGGCAGGCCTTTTTTGTGATGACTATGAGTCATGAAACCACCGTGCGTCCGCCGATTGTGTGGTCGGTTGCTGGCTCAGACTCCGGCGCGGGTGCGGGTCTGCAAGCTGATTTGCGTGCTTTCGAGGCCATGGACGTGCATGGCTGCACCGTCGTAGCCGCCATCACCGCGCAAAATTCTGTGGGTGTGCAGCTGATTGCGCCTGTGGACGCGACAGTTTTTGAAGCGCAACTGGCCGCGCTGGCAGACGACATGCCGCCTGCCGCCATCAAAGTCGGCATGGTTGGTAGCGTGGAGAATCTGCGTGTATTGGTGCGCTGGATTGACCGTTTGCGACAGATAAATCCAAACTTGGCCGTCGTGGTCGACCCTGTTTTAGGTGCGACAACGGGAGCCAGCTTCGCCCAAGCAGATTTGATTCAAGCCTATCGCGACGAGTTGCTGCCGCGCGCCGATGTGATTACCCCAAACCGCGCTGAAGCGGCATTGTTGTTGAAGCAAGCGCCCTTCAACAACATTTTTAACTCAGATAATCCTTTCGATCCGTCATTCCCGCGCAGGCAGGAATCCACGAGCACCACGATGGATTCCCGCCTGCGCGGGAATGACGACATTTGGGCGATCGAGCAAGCCGCGCGATCTCTGCAAGCTTTAGGCTGCAAAGCCGTCATCATCACCGGTGGCGATGCTCAGGGTTTAAATAGCGAAGACTATTGTTTGAGTCCACAGGCACAGGGTTGGCTACGATTGCCGCGTGTGGCTACAAAGCACAACCACGGCACGGGTTGCGTGTTTGCCTCCACAGTGGCCGCTGCCATGGCGCGTGGTTTTGTCAGCATGGAAGCGTTGGTTATCGCGAAGATGGCAACGACACATGCCTTGCGTCACGCCTACGCCGCAGGGCAGGGCGCAGGCTCCGTACGTCCACGGTCAGATTTTGCCCGGCACATTGAAAACCTACCCACTTTCAGCTTGCCCAGAGATTCCACGCAAATATCGTCTGTACGTTTTGCACCTTTGAGCGATGCCGACTTGGGTTTGTACGCCGTGGTCGACAGCGCCGCTTGGGTGCAACGCGTGCTGGCTTCAGGCGTTAAAACTGTGCAATTGCGCATCAAATTCCATGAACTTGTCGATATCAGGCGCGAAGTACAGCTATCTGTTCAATACGCTACAGCAGCCAAGGCTCAACTTTTCATCAACGACCACTGGCAACTCGCGATTGAACAAGGCGCTCACGGCGTGCATTTGGGGCAGGAAGATTTGCACGTCGCCGATTTGCAAGCCATCGCCCAAGCCGGCCTGCGTTTGGGGTTGAGCACGCATTGCTATTGGGAAGTTTGCCGCGCCTGGGCGCTGCAGCCCAGTTACATCGCCTGCGGTCCCATGTATGCCACGCAGTCCAAAGACATGCCGTGGCAGCCGCAAGGCACGCACAACGTCGCCTATTGGAGCGCCTTGCTGCCGCTGCCCTTGGTGGCGATTGGCGGCATCAATGTGGAGCGGGCGGCGCAAGCGCGGCAAGCTGGCGCAGCCGGCGTCGCGGTCATCAGCGCCATCACCGCTGCAGCGTCGCCAGAAGCGGCCATCATGGCGCTAAATCGGGCGATAGATGTGTCGATAGATGCCGCAAAAACGCGTATCATCGCCCCCAGACTGCTAAATTCAACGCTTTATTTGATGGAATCGCCATGTTTCGTACCCTCTTAAAATCCAAAATCCACCGCGTCGCCGTCACCCAGTGCGAACTGCATTACGAAGGCTCCTGCGCGATAGATGAAAATCTGCTGGAAACGGCCAATATCGCCGAAAACGAGCAAATCCACATCTGGAACATTAACAATGGCGAGCGTTTCATCACCTACGCCATTCGTGGCGAACGCGGCACCGGCATGATCTCCGTCAACGGCTCAGCCGCCCGCCGAGCCAGCGCCGGAGATTTAATCATCATCGCCGCCTTTGCGCAGGTGCATGATGACAACGTGGCTACGCATCGGCCAAAATTGGTATTTGTGAATGAGTAGAATCAGCAAACGGCGCTCAGGTCGAATGTGCCGTTGCAGTTGAAGTAATTTTTAGTATATTTCTTAAATAATAACCGCTATAAATAAAATAACCGTTTAAGCAATAAATACGCCGGCTAGGTGCATATTTAACCCTCTGCCATCCGCACTTCCAATATCTCGTACTCAATCGCCTCTTGGTAAGTTTTGGCGTCGTTTTGCGCCAAATGCAATAATATTTTTGGTGCTTGTTTTTTAATATAACGTGGTAACAGCATACCAATTAATACCAGCGGTGCTCCTATCCACGGGTAGCCAGATAATGCCAGTGCAGCACCAATACCTATCATCGGCAGCGCGAGTGCAATCACCATGAGTTTGTGTTTAATATACTTTTGCGCGCGCTCAGGGTTGACGATAACGCGAAATCGTCCACGGGTGAGGCCGGTTTTGAATTCTTGGTGGGGGATGGAGAGGGGTTCTGTCATATTTAAAGTATATAAAAAGCGTTAAATTTGCTATTTATTTCATAGCAACTTGCATATCGCATCTGTCACCCAGCGATTCGCGCCAAACGGAGACGCGAGATAATTGCAAACCATTGCTTCGCATGGCTTTTTCAATATAGATGCAGAGGTTTTCTAGGGTGGGGATGCCCAAATCTGGCACTTCGTCTAAGTAATGGTGGTCTAGCAGTTCACGCACTTTGTCAATTTCTAATCGAATTAAACCAATATCCACCACCATGCCGGTTTTATGATCTACACCACCGCGCACGGCCACTTCTGCCAGATAGGTGTGACCATGGATGCGGCGGCTACCTTCGGTTTCTATCTCACGGTGCAGCCTGTGGGCGGCGTCGAAATAAAAGCGTTGGCAGACTTCAAAAGAATATTTATTCGTTGTATTCATCGTATTCCAGTTATTTTGTGCGTTTGCAGGCTGAGTTTCCAAGCAGGATTATCTAAGCACATTTGAATACAGGCTTTGATATTGTCTTTGTGCAAAATATTATCCATAGGGGAAATATATTTATTTGTAAATTGCAATTCTGCAGAGTTTGCAAAATTATCTAGATCAGCCTTGGTAAACCCAATCTGCGGCCAGACGACTTTCAATTCTTGACCGCTTTTTTGCACCCAATCCACGCCCGCCGCTCCCGCTTTGGGGCTGATGCACAGCCAATCAATCCCTTTGGGTGCTTTCACCGTGCCGTTGCTCTCCACCGCGATGGTAAAGCCCTGCGCGTGCAAGGCTTCGATCAATATTTCATCGACTTGCAGTAATGGCTCGCCGCCAGTGAGAACCACAAAGCGGTTGGCTTTGTCTGAATTTGGCCAAAGCGACGCGATTTTCAGCGCCAACGCCTCAGCCGTGGCAAATTTCCCGCCCAGCGTGCCATCCGTCCCCACAAACTCGGTATCGCAAAACTGGCAAACCGCGCTGGCACGGTCTTGCTCGCGACCCGTCCACAGGTTGCAGCCTGAAAAGCGGCAAAACACCGCCGGCCGTCCCGCGTTGCCGCCTTCGCCTTGCAGGGTGTAGAAGATTTCTTTTACCGAATATGTCATTGATTGAAATTATCTATGATGACCGTCATTCCCGCGAAGGCGGAAATCTATGGTGGTCAAGATAACGAGTAAGCAGCATTTGAGAGAGGGTTATGGATTCCCGCCTTCGCGGGAATGACAGATGTGAGTGGGTGATATGCGCTCAAGCCGCCCCAATATGCGGCACAAGGTGATTCGTCGGCTGGCCGTCGCGTAAGGCTGCGGTGAAGGCCAGCATGCGGTCTATCGGCAGGCGGGCGCGGACGCCTAGGGCGGGGTCGATGTGGATTTGGTTGGTATTTGTTTCCAGCACATGCGCCAGCGCCGCCAAGCCGTTCATCGCCATCCACGGGCAGTGGGCGCAGCTTTTGCAGGTGGCGCTGTTGCCGGCGGTGGGGGCTTCTAAAAAGACTTTACCGGGGTTTTGCGTGCGCAGCTTATGCATCATGCCGTTGTCGGTCGCGACGATGAATTTTGTCGCGTCCATCTCGCGCGCTGCCTTCAAAATGGCGGAGGTGGAGCCCACGGCATCTGCCAAGGCAACGACGGCTGCAGGCGATTCAGGGTGAACCAAGACTTTGGCTTCGGGGTGCTCTTTCATCAACGCTTCCAGCTCGGCAGCTTTGAACTCGTCATGCACGATGCAAGCGCCGTTCCACATCACCATGTCCGCGCCGGTTTCGCGCTGTATGTAGCCGCCCAAGTGTTTGTCGGGGGCCCAGAGGATTTTTTGCCCTTTGTCTTTCAGGGCTTTGACGATGTCCAAGGCGCAGCTACTGGTGACCAGCCAGTCCGAGCGTGCCTTCACCGCCGCACTGGTGTTGGCGTAGACGACGACGGTGCGGTCTGGGTATTGGTCGCAAAAGGCGCTGAAATCATCAATCGGACAGCCCAAATCCAGCGAACAGGTGGCTTCTAGTTCGGGCATCAAAACCGTCTTTTCTGGCGACAAAATCTTCGCCGTCTCACCCATGAAGCGCACGCCAGAGACAACCAGCGTTTGCGCCGCGTGGTCGCGTCCAAAGCGTGCCATCTCCAAAGAATCGCTGACGATGCCGCCGGTTTCTTCGGCCAAATCTTGCAAATCGGGGTGCACGTAATAGTGCGATACCATCACCGCGTTGCGCTCTTTCAG
Organism: Polaromonas sp.; assembly: GCA_043764955.1. Lineage (GTDB taxonomy): Bacteria > Pseudomonadota > Gammaproteobacteria > Burkholderiales > Burkholderiaceae_C > Aalborgiella. The sequence goes on along the minus strand of JAYUJX010000282.1, from coordinate 193 downwards.
CAGGCGTTTGATACGCTCTTTCAGCTCGATGCGCTCGTGCGGCAGCGGCTCGGGCGGCACTTTCACCCACACGTTGCGGGTGGGGCAGGCGGGTTGGTCGTACTCGACGTTGATTTGCTTTAAAACAGCTGTATTCATGGCTTGTTTCTTTCGTTTTAATCTTTAATTTTTAATACCTAATATTACCGTTCGG